>JABGQJ010000153.1:0-4581 GCA_018648945.1 Victivallales bacterium | reverse complement strand
TGCATCAGCTATGTGGAGTGCCACGATCAGGCGCTGGTGGGCGGGCAAACCTGCATGTTCCGGTTGGCGGGCGGGCGCATCTATGATGCGATGCACACTGGCTCGGCGAGCCCGGAGATCGACCGGGCCATGGCCTTGCACAAGATGGCGCGTTTGCTTACCCTGGCCACATCCGGCCACGGCTATCTGAACTTCATGGGCAATGAGTTCGGGCATCCGGAGTGGGTTGATTTCCCGCGTGAGGGGAATGGGTGGTCCTACCAGTATGCTCGGCGGCAGTGGTCCCTGCGCGACCGAGGCGATCTGCGCTACCGGTCTCTGGCCGAGTTCGACGTGGCCATGGTTGGGTTGCTGCGCGAGGCGGCAATCCATGCCGTGCGTCCCGAACTGCTCATGGTTCACGACCACCGCAAAGTCCTGGCATTTCGCCGGGGGGAACTGCTTTTCCTGCTCAATTTCCACCCCTCTGATTCCTACTCGGATCTGGCCGTGCCGTGCTCCCCTGGTAGCTATGGGTTGGCCTTGGACAGCGATGCGACTGCCTTCGGCGGGCACGGTCGAGTGGCCTGCGCTCAGCAGTACTTCACGCGCCGAGTCGGTGGCGAGAGCCAACTGAGCGTCTACCTGCCGTGTCGGATGGCGCTTGTCCTTCGCTCTCTCGGGTAGGCCGGGACTTCTCCCCGCGCGGGAACGGGGGTATGGTAGGCGGCGACTGATCCCGTCTTTCAGGAGCCCAACTTCGTGCCTGCGCCGTCCTCCGTCATGCCGCCGGATCTGGAAACCGCCGCGGGCGAACTGCGTGCCTTGGGTCTCGACCTGCCAGGCCCCGTCGAAGCCCTTTACGGGCGGGCCTTGATGGCGGAGATGGTGGGGTTGCCAGAGTGCCTGGCCATCCAGGATCTGCTGGCTGTCGCCGGCTACGGTGCGAATGCGCCGGTGTCATTGCATGCGGTCTTGCTGGCGCTGTTCTCGGCTCGCAGTCGGGGGAGTCTGTGTCTGTCACTTACGCCGGTCGATCTCACCCGGTCGGTCGCGCCCTTGGTCGCGGCTGGCGCGCCGTTGGTTGCTGCCTTGCTCCAGGGGTTGGTCTCCGGGGAGTGGGGCGAGCTGGTCGGGATCGGTCCGGAGCCATTCCGTCCAGTCGTGCGGAGCGAGGATGGCCGCTTCCTCTACTTGCGCAAGTACTACCTCTGTGAGCGACGGTTGCGTGAGCGCCTGGCGGCTCTGGCAAACGCCGGGGAGGGCCTCTTTACATTGACCTGCGAGGAGGCCCGGCAGCTGGTGCTGGAGGCTAGTGTGTTCCGGGAATTCCGCCTGAATGCAGCACAGATGTGGGGCGTGTACCAAGCGTTGATGAGCAACTTCGTGGTGGTCACGGGCGGGCCGGGAACCGGCAAGACTACGCTGGTGACATCGCTTCTGCGCGTGCTGGATCGTTGTCATGTGCGCCCGGACCGCATCGCTCTGATCGCGCCCACCGGGCGTGCAGCCCAGCGCCTGACCGAGGCCTTGGGCAATGG
Source organism: Victivallales bacterium (assembly GCA_018648945.1). Next base: position 3,061 of record JABGQJ010000153.1, on the reverse strand, counting down.
CTTGGCGCAGGCTGGGGAACCGGAGGACCGGTTGCGGCGGCTGGCGGAACTGGAGGGGACGACGATCCATCGCTTGCTCCGCTTCCAGGCGCGGCGCGGCGCGTTTGCCTACGACGAGGACCACCAGTTGCCCATCGATGCAGTGATCGTGGACGAGGTGTCGATGGTGGACGTGGCCTTGATGGAACGCTTGCTGGCGGCGGTGCGCCCAGGGGCGTTGGTGGTGTTCTTGGGCGACAAGGACCAGTTGCCCTCGGTGGCGGCGGGTGCGGTCCTCGCGGATCTGATCCCGGTCGATGGCGCGCCTGGTTTCGATGCTGCCACCGGGACGGAACTCCAGGCCCTGGTCCCCGGGGTCGCAGTGCCGGTTTGCCGGCAACCCGGTCTTCTGACCAATCGCGTGGTGGTTCTCACCGAGTCGAACCGCGTGGCGGGCAGTGTGTACCAGACTGCGCAACGGATCAATGCGGGCGATGCGTCGGTGGTGGCCGAGCTTCCCGTCCTGGCTGTCCGCGAAACCGTGGCCTGGGCCACGGACCAGGCAGCGTGTGTCTTGCTTTCCGGTGCCGCAAGGAGTCCAGAGGCACTGCACGACGTGTTGGCGAGCTGGGTGCGGCATCACTGGCTCACCCCGCCCGACCGACCGCCTTTGGCCGAACTGTTGCATGCGGCTGGCGAGGCCCTGGCGTCGTCGGCAGAGGGGGCCGATGCGGTGCTTGTCGCCGCGCTGGATCGGCTCTCCCGGGCCAGCATCCTGACCGTGTTGCGGCGAGGGGCATTCGGCGTGGATGGGGGGAATCGCGGCCTGGCCGACCGGTTCCGCCGTCAGCTGGACCCCGGGGCGGGGCGTACGCTGCTGTTCGCTGGTGCGCCGGTGCTGGTCACCCGGAACACGCCGGGCCTGGGGCTCTTCAACGGGGATCTCGGCCTGACCGTGCGGTCCGCAGACGGGCGGCTGGTGGCGCTGTTCCAGCGTGGTGGGGAGGTCCTGCGGATTCCCGCTTCGTTGTTGCCGCCGCACGAGCTTGCCTTTGCGCTGACCGTCCACAAGAGCCAAGGGTCGGAGTACGACAATGTGCTACTGGCTGTCCCGCCGGCGAGCGGGGGGCGATTGCTCACCCGCGAGATCGTCTACACCGCCATCACCCGTTCGCGCGGGATGGTGGCGATCTGGGCAAGGTCAGCGGTCCTTGCGGACGCGGTCCGGAATCGGGTCGAACGTTGCAGTGCTCTGGGGCTTTGGCCAGAGAGTGACGCATGAAGCGAAATGAGAGTCTCGCCATGAAGCTGTTTGCCGTTCCCATGGTCGTCTTCGCCGCCTTCCTGACCCATGCGGCGGAGGAGTTGGCCGAGCGCGTGATTATCTATGCCGATGGTCCTGCCAAGGGCTGGCATACGGCTGCCTGGTCCATGCAGTGCCAGGAGCGCGCGGGCGGCGAGCAGGAAGGGCGATTTCTCTGGGTGAACGGGGACTGCAAGGCCCAGCCCTGGGCTGGAGTCCGGGTGTCGGCGGACGACACGAAACCGGGGTTTGCGGTGACCGATGAGTGGCTGGCCAATGGCTTCGTGCGTTTCGAGATGTCGGCGGGGTATGACCGCTACGGCAACCCCGGCGCTGCCGCCGTGCAGCTTCGCCCGGAGGTCAAGGGGCTGAGGTACCAGCTCTTGCGCAGTTCGCAGATCGCGCGAGGCCGGGGCCTGGATGAGGATCCCGAAACCTGGCAGACTGTATTGGTTCCCCTGCGCTACTGGACCGAACTGAAAGCGGGTGGCGTGGTCCGGGGGCTCTCTTTGCAGAACCGGGGACAGCTCGGCCGGCCGATCGGCTACCGTCGACTCGAGTTTGTGCGCTTCCAGAAGATGCCGGACTGGCTCCGGCAGCAAGACGAGAAGGATGTGGCCCAACCGGACGTCGCCTGGCCAGCCTACAACGATCTGCCGGAGGGGCTTCGGGGTGGAAAGGCGTCGCCTCGGGTCAAGAATGGCGTGTTTGTGGACGGGAACGGGCGTCGGGCCTTTCTGCTCGCTCCCTACTGCCGTGAGGATCGGCGGCTGGACGTCTGGGGCACCACCGATGCCACGCGGGGAGCGAAGCAATCGACGCATGGGCTCTTCGATCCCGCCAGACACGGCTGGATCTACCAGGATCTGTTCACCCATGATAGCTTCCGTCGCTTGGGCTTCAACGTGTATTCGGCGACCATGCCGCCCATGCCCTTCTGGGAAGCGTTGGGCTATCCCGGCAAGAAGCGCGAGCAGGACCCGGCGCGGCTGGGAGAGACTCACCAGCGTTTGGGCGCGCCCTTCTACGTGGATACCGTTTGCTGGCCCTACACGCTGGGGAAGCCAGGGACCGACGCGGCCAAAACGCCGTTGCCGAAGACGGCGCTGGCGCAGGGGCGCAACCACTGGACGCCCTACCGAATCAGCGGCGACGGGCGTGACGTGTGGTTGCGGATGTGGCGGGTCTATGCCGAGCGCTACCGGGACATGGGAGTGCCGGTCATCGGCTTCGAGTTGCTGAATGACCCCGCCTATCTCGGGAGATCGGCCGACCACGTGGCAGAGTTCGCGGGATGGTTGGAGAAGCGGCACCGGACCATCGCGGCGCTGAACCGGACGTGGGGGACGACGCTGGCCAGTTGGCAGGTGGCGGCCGATGTGAGTGGCGACGACAAGTTGCGGCAGATCACTGGCCGGTTCTTCGACTATGACGATTACCTGTCCGAGCAGTTCGCCGAACTGGTGCGGGATGGCGTGGCAGAAGTGCAGCGGGCGTTGCCCGGCGTGCCGACTGGGGTGCAGACCATGGGCGGCTATGTGGTCAGTCCCAGAGAGGCGATCTTCAAGCACCGCTTTGTTCGGCACGAGACGCTGGTCATCACGCCGACTGGGGGCGGGCGCTGGACGGGTGGGGGCACGGCGAGCGTGCCACCGGCCAGCCGGTTGGCATCGCCCATGGCTCCGGCACCGCTGGAGAACGACCTGCTGCTCGCTCTCGCCGATGGCAAGATGATCTTCGACAACGAGACCTATTTGCGCGGGCAGACCCGGTTGGAGG
>JABGQJ010001529.1 GCA_018648945.1 Victivallales bacterium | reverse complement strand
CCTCATGATCGCCCAAGCCCAACAGGCCTCCACCCCACCCAATGTGGAGCAGCTCGTTGCCGCACTCGTCCTCGACCACGCCCGCCTCCTCGCCCGCCACCGCTTCGGCTGATGCAGCCGATGGAGGTAGGTGCGCCGGGCCCCGGTGCACTCTTCCCATTCCGCCCACGCCACCGGAGGGGGCAGGAGATGCCGGCTGGAAGCCGGCGCTCCCGGCCACTCCCCGTTCCCAGGTAGGTGCGCCGGGCCCCGGTGCACTCTTCCCATTCCCCCCACGCCATCGGAAGAGGGAGAAGATGCCGGCTGGAAGCCGGCGCTCCCGGCCACTCCCCGCTCCTCCCGCGCCGCCCTGCGGGGGCTCGTTTCCTGGCATCCGGCCTACCACAGGCTGATGCCCGTGGCTACTGGATTCCGCCGCCCTCGCGGGGGCTCCGGGGCTCCCTACAGGCTCGGCTCGTCCCTGAACTCGACGGGGCCGGTCTTCGTCTCGTGGAGCTCAAGGACAACCAATTCGTTCTCTCCCTCGCGTAGCAGCGGCGCGGGTACATACAGCGTCTTGGTTGGCCCGATGTCCCAGTAGCGACCGAGATTGAAGCCGTTGATCCAAACCACGCCCTTGGTCCAG
>JABGQJ010001528.1 GCA_018648945.1 Victivallales bacterium | reverse complement strand
ACCCATCGTTGCCATGAGCGGGAAATTCCACACCGCCTGGGGGGAGTTTGGTGGTTTCAAGGATCCAGAAGCGATCCGCTATGAGGCAGCATCGATGATCGCTTTCGGGGCGTCCTGCAACGTCGGTGACCAGCTCCATCCATGCGGACAAATGGACCTAGGGACGTACGCCAATATCGGGCATGCCTATGAGTATGTGGAGGAGATTGAAGACTATGGGGTCGGGGGCCTCCCCGTGGCTTCGCTCGGGCTCTGGCTGGCGCATTCAGCAGCAGAAGATGAAGGTGCGGCCCAGATGCTCATGGAAGAGCAGATCGACTTCGACGTCATCAGCCCGGGAGACGATCTCACGGGCTTTGAGACCATCATTGTGCCTTCCCGAGCAGGAATCCTCGACGACTCCCGCGACGCGTTTGCAGCCTACCTGTCCAGTGGCGGCAAAGCTCTCATTCTGGAGGAAGGCGCACTGAACGCCACCCGAGACGCCTGCACCGTCGATATCGGGGCTGATTATGCAGGCCCAGGCGAGTATGACGTGGATTACACGGTGGTGGCCTCTCCGCTGAGCGAAGGAGGGCTCGTGACCTCTCCGTTCCTCAACTACGAATCCGCCGCGCGCGTCACG
>JABGQJ010001527.1 GCA_018648945.1 Victivallales bacterium | reverse complement strand
CAGCGAGGAGCAGCGGGCCGAGCTGTCTGCCGAGACCCAGGTGACCGCCAGTACCGCTCCCACCTTCTGTCTCCATGCCAAGGACGACACCGGCGTTCCCTACGCCAACAGCACGCTCCTTGGCGAGGCCTTGGCCGAGGTGGGTGTTCCCGCCGAGGTGTTCCTGATGGAGGATGGCGGGCACGGTTTTGGCATGCGCCGCAGGGACTGGACCCAACCCCTGGCCGACTGGCTCAAGGAGCAGGGCTTTCTCGGGTAGGGCAGGGGTTCAGGAATTCAGGATTCAGGAGTCGGGAGTCAGGAGTCAGGAGGCGGGAGGGCCGATCCGGAGACTCCGCGGGTTACTTGTGGGCGCTGACTGCATCGATGAGGATGGCCGAGGTCTTTGCGCTCTTGGCCACCATGGCGAAGGCGAGGCCGCGCACACGGTCCGGATTGGGTCGAGCATCGCCGTCTTTGATGCCGTCGTGCGGGTCGCGCTGCGGGGTCTGCGAGGCGATGGTGATCCGCCGCCAGCCCTTGAAGTCGAGGGTGATGGCGTCGTCGTGCCAACGTTCGCCGTCCTGGTCGATCCACATGGTTTTCAGGGCATGGCGGGAGCCGTCTCCGTGCACCCAGTAGGTCAG
>JABGQJ010001526.1 GCA_018648945.1 Victivallales bacterium | reverse complement strand
ACGAGAACTTCTTCGCCGCCTATGCACTCTATCCCGAGGTGATGGAGCGGGCCTTCAGTATCCAGGCCGACGTGGCAGTGATCCACAATGGCATCTCTGCTCGGGCTATCGTCGAAGGTGGTCTGCCTCGGTTGCTCCGGCTCGATCACGACATGGCCGATTCACGCGGCATCCTGGTCGATGTGAAGACCCTCGATGCGTTGTGGTTCCCGCACTTCGAACGTGCGATCCAGCCATTTCTTGATGCTGGCATCCGCCTGATCTGGCACTGCGATGGCAATCTGATGGAGATGGTGCCGCGCCTGCTGGAATGCGGTCTGGGTGGTTTCCAGGGGTTCCAATACGAGGATGGCATGGACTACGAGAAGATCTGCCAGATGAAGACGCGGGAGGGTGAGGATCTGTTCATCATCGGCGGGGTCTCGGTGACCACGACCCTGCCGCACGGTACAGCTGCAGAAGTGAGGCAGCAGATCGACTGGCTTGTGGAGAAGGGACCCCGGGCGGGCCTGATGCTCGGGTGCTCCAGTTCCATCGTTCCTGGTACACCGACCCGGAATATGGAAACGCTGATCGAAGGTCTTGCCTACTATCGAGAACACGGCCGCAACTGACATTCCAACGACG
>JABGQJ010001525.1 GCA_018648945.1 Victivallales bacterium | reverse complement strand
TTGGTGCTCCCCGGCCGAGAATGGCCCGGGAGACGTCGAACGCGTCGGACCACTCCCGGAGCGTTCGATTTCTGGTGTAGAACGTGCCATCGCGATCATAGTAGTCCAGGGGATAGATAGCTGAGAAAACATCGATAAAGAGCGAGGTAGGGGAAAGACCTCTCTTGATAAGCGTCATATTCTCTCTGAGCCACGGCATGAAGGCGTGCGGCAACCATCGGTAGCTCTGTGCTCTGCGCCCCTTGTTGAACCACGCCTTCTGTGGCGTTCCATCGCGATTGAAGATGATGTGATCATAGCTGAAGCCCTGGGCGTCGGGGTAGAAATCGATGTAGTTGTCGTGTGGAGCGAAGAGAATGTCGCTCTTACGGCAAGCATCAGCTAGTTTCTTGAACGCCTCCAGGCCGTCGCGGGGGGGGTATATCTCCGGGAGTCGGTAATCATATCCCCAACGTTGCCAGACGTGTTTTACAAAGACCGAGTGGGTGAGCCCGTAGGCGGCCGCCCGTTCGATATCGCTGGTCGCGGCATCGTACGGGCCGCCCCACTGATCAAGGCACATGCGTCCCATCAGGCGCTTTGTCCCTTTCCCTGGCTTGAAGCCACTGAGATCCCGGTAATGGCGGG
>JABGQJ010001524.1 GCA_018648945.1 Victivallales bacterium | reverse complement strand
TTCGACAGCAGCTGCACCAGCTCAGCCATCTGCTTGGGGATGCCGCGGAGACTCGACTTCTTCTGCCACTTCTTGGCCGCCACGCACGTGTCGAAGTAGACGGCGAAGTCCACCAGGGGCATGACCAGATCCTCGATCACCGGGCGCAGCTCGTGCGTCCACTGCAGGTGCATCAGGTCCTTGAGGCTCTTGCCGCCCGGCAGCACGCCCTTCGCGCCACCCTGCAGGATGTGCGGGGGCGGGCCGGCCACGGGCGCGGACGCAAAGAGGAGGATCTCGTTGCCATCGTTGATCTCGTCGTGCTGCGCGAAGATGTTCAGGCTCGCGCCCTTCGGCTTGCCCGGGATCTTCTTGCTCAGGCCAAGGGACAGCTTCAGCCCCGGCACCTTGAGGAGCTTCAGCAGGTTCTCCTGCCCGCCCGCCAGCTGATGGAGCTCGCTGCCGTCAGCCCCCACCTCGAACAGCGTGGTGCCGTCCATCTTCACGACCTTATTCCCCTGGTGGCGCCCCTCGTACGCCTCGACCTCCTCGTCCTCCTCGCCTTCCTCGCCCCCGGGCAGCTTCAGCACGACCGTCTTGGACTTGGACGACATCTTCTTGCCTTGCCTCGCCTTCAGGTCGTCAGTCT
>JABGQJ010001523.1 GCA_018648945.1 Victivallales bacterium | reverse complement strand
TTTCGATCTGTACCCGATTGAAACCCTCAAACTCTCAGAAGGAATCAAAGCAAATGACATCGACGACATCTGCGAAGACCTCGGACGCAATCAGGCAAAACCAAAAATCAAATACGGATCGCACGGTTTTAATGAATATAACATTCTGATGAGCCACGACGATGGACAAGGGCTTCTCGAATTCACCCAGGCCTATTTGGCCTGCGTCTCCTATGTCGACGCCCAGCTCGGCAAGGTGCTGGATGCACTGGATGCCAGCCCATACGCCGACAACACCCTCGTTGTCTTCACCTCCGACCACGGCTATCACATTGGCGAAAAAGAACAAATATTCAAAGGCTCACTGTGGGAAGAGTCGCTGCGCGTTCCCTTTATTGTTGCCGGCCCGGGCGTGAAAAAAGGCGCACGCTGCACCAAACCCATTTCCTGGATTGATATTTTCCCGACCCTGATCGACTACGCGGGATTTGACGGAAACCCCAATGCGAAATTTGACGGTCCCAAGCTGGACGGCTTTAGCATTCGTCCTCTGCTGGAGAACCCACAGGGCGACTGGGAGGGTCCCGACGTGAGCTTGAGCGCTCTTGGACGTAATGTGAACAAGCGATCCAAAAAACCCGACCGCTGG
>JABGQJ010001522.1 GCA_018648945.1 Victivallales bacterium | reverse complement strand
GGGACGGATAAGCTGGCGGCCGAAATGCCGCGCCAGATCGCCAACGCACACACTGTCTTCAACATCGCCAACACGCTCATATTCCTGCCGCTGGCCGGGCAGTTCGCGCGCCTGGCGGAGTATCTGGTACCGGACAAGGTGGAGTTGGCAGAGAAGGGTGAGGGGGTCGCCGAGATGGAAACGACGATGCAGAACCTGGATCCGTCTCTGCTGATGATGCCCTCTCTGGCGCTGGAGCAGACCCGTGGGGCGATCGTCCACATGGGTTCGATAGTCCGTTCGATGCTGGCCGACATCGTTCCCGCCATCATCGAAGGCGACGAGGGGGAGGCCGATCACGTTCGGAGACGGGATGAGCAGGTAGATGCGCTGGACGAGGAGATCACGTCGTATATGATCCGTTTGACGCGCCGCTATCTGACAAGGGAACAGTCCGAGGAGGATGCGCGGTTGCTGAACGTGACCGACGAACTGGAGCACATCGGCGATGTGATCGAGAAGGATCTGGTGTCACTTGTAATGAAGAAGGCCGAAGGGCAGATCGACTTCTCGCCCGAGGGGCGCGAGGAATTGGTCGAGTACCACGAGCGGATCGTCGACAGCTACGACAACGCCATAGAGGCGTTCCA
>JABGQJ010001521.1 GCA_018648945.1 Victivallales bacterium | reverse complement strand
TCCCCCTTCCGCACCGGCTGCGAGCTCAATTACCTGGCCCTCGCAGACTATGGCTCACCGGCCAACCCGGACGCTGACCTGGCATCGTTCCTGGCCCGAGTTGCGGGGCCGCTGCTGGGGGGAACGGAACGAGCAACGGAGTTCCTGCGCCTGGCCAGACTCATCGCCGTGCCGGACGAGTTGGAGACAGCCGCGACACAAGCCCGACACCACGCGGCCCAGCTGAACGGACGGCAGGCTGACCGCTGGACCTGGCTGGCATGGTACCTGAGCCGCTGGACCTATGACGCCCAGGGGTGAGTTCGCCATCACTCCATCACTCCATCCCCGAGAACCGGCTGGACTTCGACGAAGTTGAGCATGATTTGCTCGCCGACGGGGCCGACGGCGGCGTCCGGTCGGACCCAGTCGCTGATCGAGAGAGCTGCTGTCGGGCCACCCGCCCGGAACTGAAGCCAGTGGTAGGTCATCCAGAACGGCGCCTTGCGCGTGAACGGCTTAGGTCCGCGGCAGCTCTGGAACGGGTAACTGAAGCCCCCGTCGAGTACCTCGGCCCCATCCAGGGCGATCGAGACGACTTGTCGCTTCTTGTCTGTCTTGCCGGCCAGCAGATCAGCGTGGTCGCCGGTGA
>JABGQJ010001520.1 GCA_018648945.1 Victivallales bacterium | reverse complement strand
TGGTGGAGTAAATGCGCAGCTCGCCGGCGACCGACATGATGATTTCCTCGCGCCAGTCACCAAGCACATCGGCCACGGTGATGAACCGACCACTCACGGTCGGTGGATGGATGGCGCCCTGGAAGTCCCGGATGCGTGGGCCTTGGATCACCTCCCGTTGCGGGTCGGCATCCCAATAGGCGTTCGAGGACACGGAACCAATCCGCCCCTTGGCCAGGATCTCGCCAGTGGCCGAGTAGTACCAGCCCTGGGCGTACTTGCGCTCGCGGTCGATGTCCGCCGCATAGCACTCCAGGCCCGGATGGCGGGGATCGATATCGGCGCACATGCCGCTGGTACCCACATGGTTCGTCGCTTCCTCAAGGCCCCAGATCACCTTGCCGGTCTTGGCCTCGACCAAACAGAGCGCGTGGTTCTTGCGCGGCGGCTCGACGCCATAGAAAATCTCCAGGCCCGGACGGGAGGGGTCGATGTCGCCGACGAAGCAGTAGTCGGGGTGCCCGTAGCCGGTAGACCATAGGCCCACGCCATTGTCATCGATCACGGCCGAGCCGATGATGACCTCGTCGCGACCGTCGTCGTCCACGTCCGCCGCGTGCATGATGTGCGCGCCTTGGGCTCGGTAGAGCCGG
>JABGQJ010000152.1 GCA_018648945.1 Victivallales bacterium | reverse complement strand
CGTCTACCAGCCCTTTTCCTTACGTGCCAATGCCAACCACATGCCGAGGGCACAAAACCGCCTCCCCGCTGCCTGCACGCCCAGCGCGTGGAAGACCAGTCGCAGTCCTGTCGGAACCGTCACCGTTACCGATTAGGGAGAAGACCCGCTTTTTCCGCCTTTCCGGGCCCTCGCGCGTGCTGGCGACGGGGCGCTATCCGGAGAGAGAGTGGGCGGCGGCAAGTCCGTGGCGGGTGCCCAGAGCTTGGGAGAATTTCGGACGATGAGAAATCAACCTGCGCGCCTGCCCGAGGAACTCTCGGGCAAATTCGAGTCGGCGGAGAGAAAAGACAGCCGGGTGGCGGTGTTCCTCGCCATTGCTGGCTTGGTTTTCGCCCTCTTCGCCGTCTTCGTGCCATTCTTGCTTGTGGAACGGGTGTGGACGACGCCGGGGCTCGTGCGCGGCGTGTTCCTGCTGGCCGGTCTCGGCGGCATGGGGTGGTTCGTTGCCCGGTGGGTGGTGCACCACCTGCGTCGTCTGCGCGACCCCTTTGCCACGATTCGGCGCATCGAGCACCACTACCCCGATTTGGGCGACTCTCTGCGCGGGGTGGTGGAGTTGTCCAAGGACGGGGGTTCCCAGGAAGGCATCTCCGAGAGCCTTCGTGCAGCTGCCGTCCGGCAGGTCGCCAAGCGTTGCCACGAGCGCGATTTCCGGGAAGCGATCCCCACCAACCGACTGTGGATGTATGCCAAGCGGGCCGGTGCCATCCTGCTGATCCTGGTGGTCGGCGCGGCCGTGGAGCCGGAGCTGGTGCGGAATGGGATTTCCCGCTTCATGCGCCCCTGGGCCCGCATCCCCCGCTACACCTTCGCCCAGCTCGCGCCTTTGCCGCCATCCAGGCGGGTTGCCCGAGGGGAGCCCTTCACGGTGCCGGTGCGCCTGGCCGACCAGAGCCGCTGGCAGCCGGAGAGTCTGCGCTACCGCCTGGGCAGAGGCGATGGCAAGTCAGCCGACATGACGGGAGGGGCGACCACGCTCGAGCTGCCCGGCATCACGCAAGATGCACGACTGAAGGTGCGACTCGGGGACACCGGTGCCTCGGTCCTGATCGAGCCCGTGGCTCGGCCTGCGTTGCTGGAACTCGTTGGCGACGTGACCTTCCCAAGCTATCTCGAACGTCCGGACAAGACCGTGGAGTGCGCTCGCGAACGTCCGCGTCTGGTGGCGGGAAGCAAGGTATCGCTTCAGGGACGGACCCTCAATCCTCTGCGCGAGGCGCGGCTCGTCGGCACCGAGGGGGCTTCTGGTCTCCAGGTGAAGGGGCGGGCGTTCTCCTCGGCACCCATGCCGGTTGGGGCCCTGTCAGGCGGGGTTCTGCACTGGTGTGACGTGAACGGTTTGCAGCCACCGGAACCCTATCAGGTGGAGATGGAGGTCATCGTCGACGAACCGCCGACGACCCAGGCACACGGCGCGTCCCCGGGTGCGGTTATCCTGGAGGACGAAGTGCTGACGTTGGAGCCCCGGGCCGAGGATGACTTTGGCATCAAGACGGTGGAGGTCTCCTGGGACGTTTTCCCAGCGGACGCGCCGAGGAAGGGCGCCGTCCCCACTGCATCCGGTCGGCGTGGAATCGGCAAGGGGGCGCCGGACCTGACCGAGTGGCGTGGCGAGTTCCAGTTCTCTCCAAAGCGCCTGGGTATCCCGGCCGGAAGCCGCGTGGAGCTCCGTTCGAAGGTGGTCGACTACAAGCCTGGGCGAGCCTTCAGCGAGTCCCAGGTATTCACCATCGGCATTCTGACTCCAGAGGACCATGCCCGGCTCGTGCAGAACCGGTTGGAGGCCCTGCGCAATCTCATGGAGGAAGCCGCGTTGCGCGAGGCGCAGCAGCTCTTCGACAACGAGCAGTTGGCGAAGATGACCGACGAGGAGCTGAGGTCCGCCGAGGCTCAGCGTGAGCTGAGCAAGCAAGCGGACTTGGAGAAGGAGGCGGTGAAGGACTGGCAAGAGATGGCCAAGAAGGCTGCCGAGCTGCTGGCCGCAGCCACGCAGAACGAGGCGTTCCCGAGTGATGTTCTGAAGGAATGGACCGAGATCATGGACGCGGTCCAGGCGGTGTCGAGCGAGATGCTGCCGGAGGCCTCCCAGTCGCTGGCCCAGGCCAGCCAATCGCAGCAGCAGCGCCGCGAGAACTTGGAGAAGGCCATCGAGGCACAGAAGAAGGCGCTGGAAGCGCTCAAGAAGGCGGCGCAGGAAATGGGCGAGTCGCTGGAGCAGTTCGCGGTACTCAACATGGCGGCCCGTCTCCGCGCGCTGGCCGACCGGGAACGACAGATGAGCGGCGCGTTGCAGGAGCTGTTTCCCAAGACCATCGGCATGGCTGGGGCGGATCTTCCCGCACTGCTTGCCAACCGCGTCGAGGGCTTGTCGAAGAGTCAGGGCACCACCCAGAAGCTGGCGTTCTCCGTCCAGTTCGAGATCCAACGTTGCCTGGAGAACACGGGGATTGAGAAGTACGGCAAGGTGGTGGAGGGCATGGAGAAGGCCAAGCTCGACGAAGAGATGCCGAAGACCATCGTCGCCATCGCGGGCAACCGCCTGTCCCAGGCGACGGTCGAGGTACAGCGTTGGGCCAAGTCGTTTGACGAGTGGGCCGAGATGCTCGACAGCAAGAAGGATGACGGCGGCGGTGGCGGGGGGGGCGGCGGCGGCGAGATGTCAGAGGAGGCCATGGAGTTCATGCTTGCTCTGATGAAGGCCATGAAGAATCAGGACCAGCTGCGCCGGGACACCAAGGGGCTGGACGCCGAGAAAGCCCAGATCAAGGATTACGACGACCAAGCTGAACGGCTTGCCGTGGCGGAGTCGGAACTTGGCCGAACGGTTGGTGAGCTGGCCAAGAAGCTGCGGCTGTCCGAAGCCAGAAACACCATCGAGGATGCACAGGGCCTGATGGAGCAGGCGGGAGTTGATCTGCGCGAACCCAATACGGGTCGCGAAGTGCGGGCGGACATGAGCACCGCCATCGAGTTGCTGGCCAGCCTGTTTGACGGCAGTTCCAGCCAGAGCCAGGGCCAGGGCCAGGGGATGATGGCCATGATGGCCCAGCAGATGGGGCTGCAGATGGGGATGGGAGCCGGGGCCGGTGCGTCCGGCGGCGGCTCCACCGCTGGCGGGCCATTTGGGGGGCCTGGGGGCAACGTTCCCGGTGGCCTCGGGTCCGGTGGCAACGCCGCGCGTGGCGGCGACAGTGTGACCGATGTGGCTCCCGCCGATTTCCCGGTGGAATACAGAGGGCTTCTGGAGAAGTTCTTCAAGAAGGTGGAGGCGGCCGATGAGTAGGCGGGTGTGCGGTTGGACCCCCCGGTTCCTTTGGGCTGGGTTGGCCATTTTGCTGCTGGTCGGAACGGAGGCCGTCCAGGCCCAGTCTCTCTTCGAGACGGTCGGCGATCCGGTCCCTGCGGAGGTGGAGCGGATCTACCAGAGGGGCCTGAAGTACCTGGCTGCCAAACAGGACAAGAACGGCGGCTGGCCAGACAACTATGGCAGGCAACCGGGGGTCATTGGGCTGGCGATGCTGGCGATGCTGGCCCATGGTGAGGATCCGAGCTTTGGCCCCTATGCGGACAACATCAAACGGTGCGTGGGGGCGATCATCAAGGGACAGAACAAGACAAACGGCTACATCGGCAGCTCCATGTACAACCATGGCTTCGCGACTCTTGCCCTGGCCGAGGCATACGGGGTGGTCCAGGACGACCGCATCGGCCCGGCCTTGGAGAAGGCTGTCGGGCTGATTCTCTCGTCGCAGAAGAGCAACGCCTATGGCGCCTGGCGGTACAACCCCGGCAGCAACGATGCGGACACGACCGTCTCGGGAGCGTGCATGGTGGCGTTGTTCGCGGCGCAGAACGCGGGAGTGGCGGTGCCCGAGAAGGCCATCGAGCGCGGCGTGAAGTACTACACCAGCTGCGCCTGCCCCGAAGGCGGCTTCGGCTACACTAGCGCCAGCGGCCCGAACGCTCCGCGGGCCGCCATTGGCATGCTGGTCTACGCCCTGGCACGACGGTATCAGGCCAAAGAGCTCGTCCGAACCCTGCAGTGGTTCAAAGGAAACTCGGGTTCGTCTGTCAGCAACCACTACTACCACTACTCGCTGTACTACGCCGCCCAGGCCTTGTTCCAGACAGATATTGCCTACTGGCGCGAATGGAACGACCGGAATGTCAAACGCCTGAAGCAGTCACAGCAGGCCGATGGGTCCATGAACGGCAACAATGGGGCCACCTTCTGTACCTCGGCATCACTCCTGTCCTTGGCTCTGAACTATCGTTTCCTGCCTATCTACGAACGCTGAGAGAACGAGGACACACCCGACCATGCGGACGTTTTTTGCCACCGCCCTGGCGCTGAGTATGGCGCATACCTGCCTCGCGGAGCTGAATCTGGAGGATATCTTCGGCGGCGATGCCGCAGGCAAGCCCGACCAGCCGAAGGTCATCGCCGTGCCCGAACCGGCGGACCGGACGAAGACCGGCGATCCGGCCAAGGGCGCGGAGCTGAAGCCAGACCGCCTTGAGTTCCTGAACGGGGACGCGCTGTCCGGCACGTTGGAGTCGCTCTCCCCCGAGGAGCTGGTGTGGCAGCACGGGGATGTGGAGGGGAGCGTCCATTTTGCCGCCAAGAACGTGATGGGGGTGGATTTGCGCACGGCCCCGCCCTTGCGCGCGGTTGCCGACCAGGTGACTCTGGGGCTGACCAATGGCGACACGTTGCGGGGGAAGATCGTGTCCATGGATGCGACGACGATGCTGCTGGACACGGTCTATGCGGGGCGACTGACGCTGAAGAGCCAGATGTTGGCCAGTATGCGCCCGTCGAAGCCGGTCGCCAGTGTCTACTACAGCGGGCCCAACAGCCTGGAGGAGTGGACCAAGGGCAACAGCAAGGAGGCCTGGGAGTTCAGGAAAGGGGCTCTCTACGCGAAGCAGAACAATGGCAGTCTGGGGCGGGATGTGAAGTTGCCCGACCGGGCGCGAATCGAGTTCGACCTTGCCTGGAAGGGGCAGGTGTATCTGACCATGGGGCTCTTCGCCAGCAAGTTCGATACCTACCACGGCCCCGGCTATCAGCTGGGGATTCAGGGCAACTACGTGAGCCTCAACCGTCGCTCCAAGAACTCCTCCAACGGCTTGGGTGGGCATCATGCCCCGGTCCTGGCCGGCAAGCGCAAGGCTCGCGTGTCGGTCTGTGTGGACCGGAAGGGGAAGACCGTGGCGATTCTGATGGACGGCACTCTGATTCGGCAGTGGGCCGATCCTGTGGGACTTGAGGATGCTGGCACGGGACTCGTCTTCTATACCAACCGCAACCAGCATCGCATCCGCAATATCCAGGTGCTGCCTTGGGATGGGAAGATCAGCACGGGTGGGAACGAGGAAGAGGAGGAGAACTCGGGTGCCAAAGAGGATCAGATCCAGTTCGCGAACGGGGACAAGGTGACGGGTGAGTTGCTCGCGATCAAGGACGGCGAGATGACTGTGAAGAGCCCCTATGCGGAGCTGAAAATTCCGCTGGCCCGGGTGGCGTTGGTTCTCTTCCGCGAGGACAACCGGGAACGCGCGCGCCGGAACGCTGGCGATGTGCAGGGCATTTTCCGGGAGGGGGGCAGCGTGACCATCGGGCTGGCTGGCGTGCAGGACGGGGTGCTGAAGGGCGAAAGCGAGAACTTCGGCAAGGCGGAGTTCAAGATCGGTGGGTTCGGGCGGCTCCAGACCAATATCTATGACGAGCGGCAGGGAGCGAAGAATGATGACGAGGAGGACTGGTAGACTCGCCCTTCTGCTGCTGGCTGTGCTGGCGGCGCGGGTTCCGGGGCAGGAGCCCAAGCGGGAGACGGTGGAGGCGTCCAACTCCGCCCTCCTCACGCTGCGGGTGGGCAAGGCTGGTCGCAGCGTGCAGCTTCCCGGGAAGGTCCGGTTCGTTCTGGATGGCGACGCGGTCGGCGCGTTTCTCCAGGCGGACATTGCCTACTGGCGCGAATGGAACGGGCGGAATGTGAAACGTCTCAAGCAGTCACAGCAGGCCGACGGGTCCATGAATGGCAACAATGGTGCCACCTTCCGTACCTCGGCATCGCTTCTGTCGCTGGCCCTGAATGATCGGTTCCTACCTATCTGTGAACGCTGAGAGAATGAGGAGACATCCTACCATGCGGACGCTTCTTGCCACTGCCCTGGCGCTGACTATGGCGCATGTTTGCTTCGCGCAGCTGGACCTGGATGATATCTTCGGCGGCGCCGCCGCAGGCAAGGCCGACAAGCCGAAGGTGATCGCGGTCCCTGAGCCGGAGGACCGGACGGAAACCGGGGAGCAGGGCAAGGCTGCGGAACAGAGGCCAGACCGTCTTGAGTTCCTGAACGGGGACGCGCTGTTTGGCACGCTGGAGTCGCTCTCCCCCGAGGAGCTGGTGTGGCAGCATGAGGATGTGAAGGGGAGCATCCGCTTCGCCGCGGAGAACGTGATGGGCGTGGACCTGCGTACGGCGGCTCCGTTGCGCGCCGTGGCGGGCCAGGTGACCCTGGGGCTGACCAACGGCGATACCCTGCGGGGGAAGATTGTGTCGATGGATGCATCGACGATGCTTCTGGATACCGTCTATGCTGGGCAGTTGACGCTGAAGAGCCAGATGCTGGCCAGCATGCGCCCGTCGAGGCCCGTCGCCAGTGTCTACTACAGCGGGCCGAACAGTCTGGAGGAGTGGACCAAGGGCAACAGTTCGGAGGCCTGGGAGTTCAAGAAAGGGGCTCTCTACGCGAAGAACAACAGTGGCAGTCTGGGCCGGGACGTAAAACTGCCGGACCGGGCGCAGATCGAGTTCGACCTTGCCTGGAAGGGGCAAGTGTACCTGACCATGGGGCTCTTCACCAACAGACTTGACACCTACAATGGCCCTGGCTATCAGTTGGGAATTCGGAACACCTACGTGAGCCTCAACCGCCGCAGCAAGAATTCTTCGAACGGCCTGGGGAATCACCAGGCCCCAGTTCTGGCCGGCAGGCAGAAGGCCCGGATATCGGTCTGCGTGGACCGGAAGGCGAAGACCGTGGCGATCCTGATCGACGGCGCTCTGGTTCGGCAGTGGACCGACCCCGTGGGAATTGATGAGGCAGGCACGGGGATCGTGTTCTATACCCGCCGCTACCAGCACCGCATCCACAATATCCAGGTGCTTCCCTGGGATGGGAAGATCGTCTCAGGGGGGGGCGATGGTGATGAGGAACCCGGTGGCAAGGAGGACCAGATCCAGTTTGCCAACGGGGACAAGGTGAGCGGTGAGCTGCTTGGCATCAAAGATGGCAAAATGACCGTGAAGAGTCCCTACGCGGAATTGAAGATTCCGCTGGCGCGAGTGGCGTTGGTGGTCTTTCGCGAGGACAACCGGGAACGGGCTCGCCGGAACGCGGGCGATGTGCGAGGGATCTTCCGGGAGGGCGGCAGCGTGACCATCGGGCTGGCTGGCTTGCAGGAAGGGGTGCTGAAGGGCGAGAGCGAGAACTTTGGCAAGGCGGAGTTCAAGATCGGTGGGTTCGGGCGGCTCCAGACGAATATCTACAGCGAGCGGCAGGGAGCGAAGAAAGGTGATGATGAGGACTGGTAGGCTCGCCCTCTCTCTGCTGGCTTTGCTGGCGGGGCGGGTTAGGGGGCAGGAGCCCAAGCGGGAGACGGTGGAGGCGTCCAACTCCGCCTTTCTCACGCTGCGGGTGGGCAAGGCTGGTCGCAGCGTGCAGCTTCCCGGGAAGGTCCGGTTCGTTCTGGATGGCGCCGCGGTCGGCGCGTTTCTCCAGACGCAGGCCGATGCCACCATGCGCACCCAGCCTTTGGGAGTGACCCTGTCCTTCGCGCCGCCCAAACCGCTCCTTAGCGTCGCCTACGATGCGGTGATCCAGAAGGTGCAGGTGATGATGCGGGAGAGCATCGTCAGTACTGTGCCGGTCGAATTCAAGGAGCGCCGGATGCCTCTGCTGCTTATGCTGCGCCAGCGAGACCAGCTGGCGCTGTTCGCCGTGCCTGTGACGGGAGGCGATGCGCTCCTGCTGAGCCTGCGTTCCGCCGACTACGAACTGCGCGTGCCCGCCATTCGGGACTACGGTCTGTGCAAGAATCTGTCGCTTCGCATGGGCGAGCGCGAGTTGACGATGGACGAGTTCCGCAAGGGCATTGCGCTGGACTGCCTGGACGAGGTGCAGGACGTTGTGATCGCGGGCAGCGACCCGCAAGGAAAGCCCTTCGAGCATGCCTACGGGCTTGCCCACGGAAAACTGCTGGACCGCTTGGAGAACTGTTACCGCGCTGTGAGCAAGAAGCTGGCTGCGGAGTGGCAGCAGCGATGAACAGGCAGCTCGCCATCGTCTCGGCCTGCTTTCTGGGCACATCCCTAGTGTTAGGGGGGCAGGGGGGGCCTACGGCTGCCGATTGGGTGCGCGATCTGGGTTCGCCCAAGCATGAGGTGCGGGAGCGGGCGGAGAAGGAGCTCCTCCGTCTAAAGGGAGGGGCGCGAGACGCCGTGCGCAAGGCGTTGTCGAGCACTGATCCGGAGGTGAGGTCTAGGGCGAAGCGAATCTGGGCTGCTGTCCGCTGGGGCATCGAAGGAGAGCTGTTATCGCAGTTTACGAGTCTGCTGGCGGAGCAGCGGGCGGGGAAAGCACCGTCGTTGAACGCCTTCGTGGATACATGTGGCGGGCATGCGATGGGCGTGGTAGCCGCCTTGCTCGAAGAGAAAGACGACGCAGCCCATGCTCTTGCCGGGAAGCTGGTCAAGATCATGTTGTCCAAGCGGGGCGCCGAAGATCTGGCGAGGCAATCGAATGGCGAGGAAGGGGTGCTCGGGCTGCTCGTGGCTCAGAGCCCGGAACTTGGCCAGGCAGAGAACCGCAAGGTCGTCGAGATTCTCAACCTGCTGTGGCGGCACGAGCTGGCGGCAACCGTCGGGTTGCGCGCATTGCAACGCTGGCCGAACGATGGGGAGCTCGTTGCGGGTACACTGCTGGCGGTGCGGCCCGGTGGCAATGCGGCGGAGATCTGGGGGTGGCTCGGGAAGCGTCGGCCAGACCGCGCGCAATTCCTGCTGCTGGCGCATCTGGCGGATGCGTCCGGGGAGGCAGAACGGTTTGCCCCACTCGTGGAACAGGGCGTGCCCGAGGGACTGAAGGAAGGGGACTTCGCGTTCCTCGCCGATTTTCTTGTCCGCGAGGAATTCCCGAAGGCGGCGGTGAAGCTCCTCGCCAAAGCGGAGTCGGCCAAGCTCCGCTACCAGCGTTGCCGGATCCTGGCTTCCCTCGGCGACCAGCAGGGGGCCGCCGCCGAATGGCAGGTGGTCCTGACCAAGCTGACGAAGCCCGGAGATCTCTACTCGCTGGCCGAGCAGATGGGGAAAGGCCACGATTCGCGCGCAGAGGAGGTATGGCGGAAGCTCCTGGGCGACGGCGAGTCGAAGGATGTCTACGCCAGCAATGCCTGTTTCCGACTGGCGGTGATCTGCAAGGAGCGCGGCGACTACGCGGAAGCTGCGGACCTGTACCAGGCAGGCTTGGACCGGATGGAGGGCGCGATTCTGATGACCGTGAACGGGAAAGGCCTGAGCCAGGATCAGGCCAGAGAGCGGATCCGAAAGACGATTCTGGAACTCCGGGCCCAAGCCAAGGCGGAGACCGACGGCCATGCCGCCCCCCGTCCCAAATGACGCCCTTCCCAACGAGAGGCGACCAAGCATGAACCAGGACGATGCCATGCCCCTCCCTGTCCAGGCCACCCAATCCCCTTCGGCTCGCCCTCACGCACTGCATGTGGGGGCGCTGTGCGACTTTGTGGACGAGGCGTCGGGTTGCGATTTCCCCATCACGGTCGACCACCTGTCCAGCCTCGTGGGGCTCTTGGCGCGAGCTGGGGTGACGACGCTGAGCTGGGCGCACTACGCCGATGATCAGGGCGGCCCGCTGCTGCCCGCGACGTCCAACGCGCATCGCACGTACCAGCACTTGGGGAATGCCTTTGCCCGAGCGGTCGGGGCCGCCCATGCTGAAGGGCTGCGCATCTTCGGCTACTTCAAACCCTATGAGATGGCGGTGGATCAGGTCTTCCCCGAGGGCTCGCCGGAGGCCAGGGATAGCGGGATTTTCGACCGAATCGGCGGCAAGGTCGCGTGGGCCGACCCCTTTGTGGCCGCCAATCCGCAGTACTGCATCCAGCACCGCAGCTGCGCCTTTCCGGAGCCGAATCGGGACGAGCCGGTCGGTGCCATCAAGCTCTTCAAGTCCGACGACGGGCCAACCCGGATCCAGCGCGAGAATCTACAGATCTGGAGCAGTCCGGACAATTACCGGTACCAGCAACTCCCGGTGGAGTTCGGGCTGAGTGAATCGTTCGAGACCGCTGAGAGCGATGCCCACACCCTTTCCCGAGGCACTGTCACCCGTGCGGGGGATCGCATTCGGGTCCTGACCCTCAAGGGTCTGAACCTGACCGACCGCTACATCTTGGTCACTACCGACTTCGCCAACGGCAAGAGTGACTTCGCCAACGCCTCTACCCGTATCCTGCGCATGTATGACCGGAATGGGCGGGAGATTCCAGGCTGCTTTGCCAATGGCAAACCCATCTACAACGCGGACCGCGCCGATTTCCGGCACTGGGGCCTGATGTTCGACACCGGCTATGGTCTTCGGACCTGCACGCTGGATGACCCAAATGCCTCCGGACGCGATGGGTTGATCGCCTTCACTCGCGGCCGTTCCCCGCACCTTGGTGCCCCTTGCGAGACCGAACCCCAAGTCCAGGAGTACTGGCTTGACCGGGTCGAACAGATGCTCGACGACGGGGCCGATGGCATCGAGCTCCGCATCGAGAACCACAGCACCCACACCGATTTCCCCGCCGAATACGGCTTCAACCAGGCCGTTCTCGACCGTCTCGCCGACCCGGCCCACCCCACGCTGGCTCAGATCGCGAAGGTCCGTGGCGATGCCTACACGGAGTTTCTTGGGAGAGCTAAGGAGCGCATCGCAGGTCGAGGGAGGGAGATGCGCCTGAACTTCGAGCTGGACGCGCTCCGCCCGGACCCGCCGCCCCGGCGTCTGCTGGCCTATCCCGCCAATATGGAGATGCAGTGGCAGCGTTGGCTCGACCTTGGGTTGCCCGACGAGGTGGTCTTCCGCCACTATGGTCTGTCCTTCGATGACATCCTCCAGGATGAACCCACCGACCGGATTGCCGCCGCGTGTCTGAAGAAGGGCATCCCCATCCACTTCAATCGCTACATCCGCGACCAGGAGGCCGACCGCATCCTGCGCGATGTGGACGCTATCCGGGACGATCCCCGCTTCAGCGGCTACGTGTTCTACGAGGTGTGCAGCTACATCCAGTACCACCCCGATGGCACCTGCGCTTTCCGCCTGCCGACTGTCCCGAAGGCCATGCGCCTCGCCGGGACGCCAAGCAATCCCTGACAGGCTGGGGTTGGCTACGGTCCGAAGCAGGTGACAGTGCCATCCATGGCGGCGAGATAGAGGCGTTGCTGGGCGGCGATCAGGCCATCGAAGACCGGTGGGGAGGGGAGGGGGATCTCCCTGGTCGTCGTGCCATCTTCGGGCTTGACGGCGATGAGGGTGCCGCCCTTCTGGCCCAGGAATGCGGCTTCGGCAGCGAGCAACTGGGGCGGGGCCTCGCCTCCCGCGTGTAGCTGGCTGTATACCTTCTGCTCGTCCATGAGAACGGGTGCTCCGGCGACGAATAGGGCGTCGTTGGTCACGACCATGGCGCGAGCATGGATGGGCAGATCCCGATCCCAGGTGCGGGCGAACTTTGTGGCAGGAAGCGCCCCCGGTCGGCGAATGCCCCTTCGGTCGATGATGGGGGCGGAGCCCGCATCCCTCGGGGCCGCAAACAGTTGGTAGGAAAGGGCCGTGGTCCAACGATAATTGTCGGGCTTCATGCCGTAGCCGTAGACGGTGTCGGCATCCATGGCGAGAATCTTCCCGGCGGGGAATTTGCGCCCCGACAGGTACCAACCCGGCGCACCGGAGCGGAACTCGGTGCCGTAGATCCAGTAGGCGCGGTGCCACCAGGAGTCGCTGACAAATCCATCGGAGGCAAAGAGATGCCGTCCTCCGGGTTCGCGCGGCAGGAGTGTCTTGCGGTCAAAGGTGAGCTCACGCAGGTAGATGATGTCGCCCGAACCGGACAGAATGTCGGGTAGGCCACCGGGCATCTCCAGCCCGTCGCCCGGCGGGCGCCAGGAGATCATGTGGCGTTTGCCGGTCTGCGCATCGTTGAGATTGACGCTGAAGCGCTTGTCCCGGATGCTCAGACAATAGGGGCTGTTCCAGTGCATCGGGCCGCTGGCCAGGACCATGGCGGCATCTTTGGGGCCCTTGGGCAGGCGCTCGGGGCGAATCCAGGCCGNNNNGTTCCAGTGCATCGGGCCGCTGGCCAGGACCATGGCGGCATCTTTGGGGCCCTTGGGCAGGCGCTCGGGGCGAATCCAGGCCGACAGCGTGATTGGGCCGGAGATGTCCAGCTCGTCCGGCGTGCCACAGTCCAGCCAGGCGTCGTCGCCGTTGAACTGGAGGGCGTGCCCGGCCCCGTTTGGCACCCAGCGCACGTTGTTCAGTTTCCCGTCATGCCCGTGGCCCGAGCTGTCGTGGGCGGTCTCTCCCTTCCCCTCGTCAAAGGCGAGGTGTAGCGCCAGTCCTTTGCTCAGGGCACCATTTGCAGCCGGCGACTTCCCTCCTTCCTCGGCAGCGTGCACTGCTTGGACCTCCGGCGCGGACAGGGCTCGCCGGTAGATGCGCACGTTGTCGATGGGGCCTTTGAAGAACGATCGGTCCAGCTCGTGGCCAATGCGCACGCCCTTGTAGGAACGCCCTCCCTTCACCACGTTGCACGAGGTGGGCTGGGCTCGGCCATCAAGGTATCCCTTCGCCGAGTTGCCGTCCCAGGTCACGGCCAGATGCATCCATTCCGTGCGGTCGGGCTTGTCCTTGCCCGCCTCCTTGCCCACGATGCGCCGCTGCTGCAGGAGCTTGCCCGAGACCAGGTCTAGGGCGTACAGGTACAGCCCGCCGTCCA
>JABGQJ010001519.1 GCA_018648945.1 Victivallales bacterium | reverse complement strand
AAACGCGGATCTCTGGCTTCGTCTCGGCATCGGTGCCACCAGTGGTACGAGGTCCAGGCTTGGTATCCCTCACCAGCCAGCTGCTCCGGCGTTCCGTTGTTGTTCATTGCCACAAAGTGGATGCCTGGGAGTCCGGCGTCCCGGGCCATGGCCTGGGATATATCCAACAGGGCCCTTGCTCCGTCGCTTCCTCCCATGTCACGACGGATGTTTGATGGTGACCAGAGCGCGACGAGCGGCTTGCCGTCGACGCGCAGGTACTCAGGCATGCTGAAGTACTCGTCGATCCAGAATTGCGTAACGTTCCGCCAGTCTTCCTCCGAATGGGTGTTCGGCGGATTGTGGTTGGCCCACATGACAGCCCATTTCATGTACCTCCGGAAACGCGCTTTCCTGAGCGCATCGATGTAATGCATGTGGTGTGTCTTGCCGGCGACCCAGTACCAGTCGATGAGGAAGAACCCCACGCCGTGTTCCACGGCCCATTTGATTTGCCAATCCACGCATTCGGGATTGCCTTCGTCGTAGTAACCGAGGGTCGGTTTTGCCCAGGGGGCCGAGCGCTCGAGTTGACGCCATTGGCGTTCATGCCCGAAGCCGGGGTAGTAGTACGAGCCAATCAGGTAGTCTGT
>JABGQJ010001518.1 GCA_018648945.1 Victivallales bacterium | reverse complement strand
CGTGATCGTGGGAGTGCGACGCGGCCCGCCGAAGATGTGGGCAGGCATGCCATAGGCGATTTTGTAGCAGTTGTATTCGCTGGCGGGGCACATGAATGTCTCGGCGCTCTGCACGTATTCCCAGATGAAAGCCGGCCAGGAATCCCAGTAACCATAGCTGGGATGGTAGCAGAAGCCTGAGGGAGCGCCAATAGCAAACGGCGTGGGGCTGCGGCTGGTCCTCATGTCCACCCCGGGCAAGGAGTAGTTGTTCGACGTGGAGTACATGATGGCGGCTGTAGCCAACTGCTTGAGGTTGGTTGTACAGGAGATCGTGTTGGCTCGGGACTTTGCCTTCTGAAGGGCCGGCAGCAGCATTGCGGCCAAAATCGCGATGATCGCGATCACAACCAGCAACTCGATGAGAGTGAAACCCTTGTTCTTCCGTGTTGTCTTCATCACACACCTGCTTTTCTTGTGTTCTCAGACCAAAAACACCAAAGCGCCCATTCTCACGGCTGCTTCCCCGAGGCCACCAAGCAAAAGCGTTCACGCTTCTCAGGCTCGATGACGGCTCAAGACAGCCCGTTCGCCGTCAGGTCCGGCGCTACGAAATCACCAAGTACAGGGTACTCGCTTGTGGGCCGGGGCGCAAG
>JABGQJ010001517.1 GCA_018648945.1 Victivallales bacterium | reverse complement strand
CGCCGATGTATGCCTTAAAGTCCATCGTGATGAGGGCTTTCCCCTTGCTGATGCCGTATGCCATCTGGAACCCTCCTGCGACGTTTCCCGCTGGCACCTTGATGGCGTTGCTGGCTACGTCGTGGTCGAAGGTGATTGGCTCTGGCATGTCTACCTTGATCTCGTCAATTACCCATCCCAGGGAGTCCGCAATCATCATGATGCTCTGCTCAAGGCCGACATGGCCTGTGATCTTGTGGTTATCGATGGCGTCCCTGTACTCCTTTACGGTCATTCCTGCCCCGATCTTTTTCTGAAAGGGAATCCGGCGCGTGGCGGCATCCATCTGCCTCGCGATATGCATTTCCTCAACCTGCTCACATGGGCCTGTTAGGAAAATTGGCAGGGTGTCCATGAGGAAACCAGGGTTGATTCCGGTTCCAAGCATGGTGACTTTGTTCTCCTTGGCAATTACGTCCAGCTTCTTGGCTAGCTCTGTTGCCTCGTCCTCGACGTATGGGTACCCCAGCTCCTCGCAGGTACTGATGATGTTGACGCCGTGCTTCAGTATGCCAGCGAACTGGTCGTAGGTCTGGCGCAGGTAGCTC
Source organism: Victivallales bacterium (assembly GCA_018648945.1). The sequence goes on along the minus strand of JABGQJ010001517.1, from coordinate 49 downwards.
ATGGTGGTGTGGGCCACGATGTCCGGTTTTGTCTCGCTAAGAACCTTGT
>JABGQJ010001516.1 GCA_018648945.1 Victivallales bacterium | reverse complement strand
AAATTCTCCGTCACCTGCTTGGCGGATTTCTGCTGCTTCAACGGCTCGATGATGTTGCGCTCAAAGGCAAGGGCGTCCCGTTTCGTGGTGCAGCCGGTGGAACCGGTGTAGAGTTTGCCATCATGCGTGAATCTGTAGTTGTAGAACTTGACCCTCTTGCCACTTGGGAGTTTGCGCCTGGACACTGTCATCGCACCACCTCGAACTGGTTGCCGACCTCATGGTCTTCAGGAGCGGACACAAGCATAAGGTATCCCAACCAGGAACGGCTCTCAAGCACAAAGTGAAACATTTCTGAAACATTCGACATGTATTCGTACCTGAATACGTCTGCCTCCGGAGCAGAAGGCCACAGGTTCGAATCCTGTCGGGCGTACCATTCTTTCCCCTCCTCCGCAGTTGTCAGTCATTCCCGGTTTTCCCCGGCCACGCTCAAACGAACTGTTTGCCCAGCCTTCAGAGCAACGGGGAGCTTGGTGGTAAGGTCCGTTGTGGCTCCATTGCTGTCAGGGGTCACTTGAAAACCAGCCACTCGGGGTCGAATCAAAACCGGCCACCTGACGGGTGTTGATACGATAGTGACTCAGGCCTTCTCGGCAAGCCTTTGGCATGGCCTGTCCGCGTTGGCGAATGACT
>JABGQJ010001515.1 GCA_018648945.1 Victivallales bacterium | reverse complement strand
CCCGTCCTATGGTTTTATCTTTGCCCAGCTCAAACTGAGCCCTCGTTTCTCGTTTGGCGTGTGTTTCCTTGATTCGGTGTGAGGTGTCTCTCCTCCCCTCGCTCACTTGCGGTGCGCAGGAGGCGGAGGCGCGCGCGGCGGCGGAGGCAGCGGCGCGGGCGGAGGACGAGGACTTCGAGCTGCGCGTGGCGGAGGACGAGCTCGAGGAGGTGGAGGAGGAGCGCGCCGACGCCGACGCCGACGGTTTCGGAGACCCCGGCGCCGCCGAGCAGGCGTGCACCCAGCCCGAGGGCTCCGTCGCCGACGACACGGACTGCGACGACACGGACGCCGAGCGCAACCCGGGCGCCACCGAGGTCTGCAATGCGCTCGACGACGACTGCGACGGCAGCGACGACCTGGCCGACGGCGACGCCGACACGTTCACCAACGCCGACTGCGGCGGCGACGACTGCGACGACGCCGACAACGACATCTATCCCGGGGCGATCGAGGCCTGCAACGGCGTGGACGACGACTGCGACGGCGACACCGACGAGGACGACGCCGTGGACGCCGCCACCTGGTACGCCGACGCGGACGGCGATGGCCAAGGTGATCCCGACACCACCGCCCTCGCCTGCTCCCAGCCCTCCGG
>JABGQJ010001514.1 GCA_018648945.1 Victivallales bacterium | reverse complement strand
TTGGAATTTGTATCGCCAGCGGATTCGCAGAAAGTTGATCCTCGATCGAAACGAGTGCCTTCTCAAAATCTGCACCTACACGATCCATTTTATTAACAAACGCTATGCAGGGAACGTCGTAACGTTTTGCCTGCAGCCAAACTGTTTCAGATTGCGGCTCAACACCACTGACCGCATCAAAGACACCAACTGCACCATCAAGCACTCGCAATGAACGCTCAACCTCAGCAGTAAAATCCACATGCCCAGGCGTATCAATAATATTAATTTGATGGTCTAACCAAAAACAGGTAGTCGCCGCAGACGTGATAGTAATACCCCGCTCCTGCTCTTGCTCCATCCAGTCCATGGTGGCGTTGCCGTCATGCACCTCACCGATCTTATGACTCTTACCGGTGTAGTACAGAACTCTCTCGGTCGTCGTGGTTTTACCCGCGTCGATATGCGCAATGATTCCTATATTGCGAGTCTTTTCAAGCCCAGTTTGCTTACTCATTTTTTAACGTATAACTCCGATTACCATCGATAATGTGCAAAAGCTTTATTCGCTTCTGCCATACGATGAACTTCTTCTTTTTTCTTAACAGCTCCGCCTGAATTATTAAAGGCATCCATGAGCTCTCCGGTCAACTTTTCCG
>JABGQJ010001513.1 GCA_018648945.1 Victivallales bacterium | reverse complement strand
TGCGGTCAGCATGCAGTCCGGACTACCGAGCAACACGGCCAGCATGACCGCGAAGAGGACGGCGGTGGGCGCAAGTGGGGGAGGGGAATTGGGGGGAGGCACAGACTTCTCTGGCCTTTTCTTGCCGTTAGACAGGCAATGTCCGACCTGCGCGTGCTACAGTAGGGCGAACCACCCCATCTATCACTTCTCGGGAGATGTACAATGCGGCTGAAGCAACAGGAACGCTTGGTTTTCATCGTTGGTGCTCTGAAGAGGGGAACCTATCCGAGTGCCGAGTCGTTGGCTCGGGAGATTGGGGCGTTCACCAACCGCCAAGGCTTTGACGGCGGGGTGTGCACGAAGACGATCTACCGGGATCTGGAGTTCCTGCGGGCGGAGTTCGATGCGCCCATTTATTACGACGACCGGAAGTATGGGTACTTCCTGCAGGATCCGCAATGGGTTTACCCGGCCCAGGAACTGGCGGGGGAGAAGCTGTTTGCGGCGGTGTTGTCGGAGTCGCTTTCCCGGCCGATGCTGCCGCCTGCCATGCAGCGTTCGCTGGGCGAGGCGATGGATGTGCAGATCGCGGCCGGCGACCCGGATGATATCGACAGCGAGCTGCTGAACGCGGTCGTCTTTGCCACCGGGGCGCGG
>JABGQJ010001512.1 GCA_018648945.1 Victivallales bacterium | reverse complement strand
AACCGCAATCCTGGTTCTGGGCATATCCCCCCCAGGTGTGCCCACCGTAGTTGACTGCCCCGCCGCCAACTGCCGTCCCCTCCTCACCACGCATCCCCGGGCACCCCGGATTGCTCGGGCTTGTCCCGTTCGCGTACTCCCGCTTGGAGAACAACTCGTTGCTGTAGTCATAGTAGCGTTGATACCAATACTGATTGCCCACCGGACACGGCGTCCAGCGGGTTGAGTTCATCCACTCGTCATAGTCATCGATGTAGAGTTTGGCGCACAGATCCATCTGCTTGAGGTTGTTTGTGCAACTGATCTGCTTGGCCTTGTTCTTCGCCGTCTGCAACGACGGCAACAACATGCTGGCGAGGATCGCGATGATGGCGATGACGACAAGCAGCTCGATGAGCGTGAAAACGGCGAGTCGCCGGTGGAACGGGCGACCCGAACGACTTGCAGTACAGCACTGTTCCCGGGCATGAGCCACGATCATGTCACAACACTCCTTATAGATATACATGGCGGGAAGTCCGGTGTGCCGGTTGGCGCGCTGCTTACTCCGCCTGCAGATAATCTAAACGGCGTTCACTCTATTGACGAACAGAGGCGGAACCCTATTGGGCCTGTTACCTTCATATGTCGTCGCCTCTTG
>JABGQJ010001511.1 GCA_018648945.1 Victivallales bacterium | reverse complement strand
AAGCACGCTCCGCTGCTCACCAAGAACCGGCTGTATCTGGGCGGCAAGGAGGAGCTCCTGGCCTTCGATCTGAGCAAACTCGAACGCGAGGCCTACGAGGCCGAAGTCCGCAACCGCAGAACGGGCGAGACGAGCAAGGTCACCCGCTACCGCTGGCTCCTGCCGACGGTGTGGAAGGTGGATCTTCCCTCGCAGGACGTCCTGATCCTGGCCGGAGATACACTCTTCGTCGCCAGCGGTTCCCAGATCCGCGCGCTGCGCCTGAAGCCCGACTCCTTGCCCGGGCAGACCTGGGAAACCACCGTGCCCGGCAAAGTCGCCCAACTGCTGGCCGCCGATGACCGCCTCTTCGCCGTCACCCGGGAAGGCACCATCCATGCCTTTGCGGCCGCAGGCAACGGCAAGGAAATCAGTGACCTGCCGCCCGCGCAGCCCGCCTTGGCCAGAGACCCCGCGGTTGAGCAACTCGCCAGACGCCTTCCCGTCCCCGAAGGCTGGTGCGTCGTCTATGGCGCGACCGCCCCGGAGCGCCTGGAGGCGATCCTGCGGCATACGCCCTTGCGCGTCGCCGCCATGTGCGAGGACGAGGGAACCCGCGACCGCCTGCGCCGTCACCTCGAAGCCAAGGGGCTCTATGGCTC
>JABGQJ010001510.1 GCA_018648945.1 Victivallales bacterium | reverse complement strand
CACCAGCAGCGGGCGTTCCATGCTGCACACCGACGAGCGCACCATGGCGAATGTCTTTGCCGAAGCGGGTTACGCCACCGGCATGATCGCCAAGTGGCACCTTGGCGACAGCGCGCCGCATCGCCCGCAGGACCGGGGTTTCCAGGATGTGGTTTGGCACCGGGGCGGCGGCATCGGGCAAGCGGCGGACCACTGGGGCAACGACTACTTCGACGACACCTACGAACGCAACGGGAAGATGGAGACGTTCGAAGGCTACTGCACCGATGTGTGGTTCGACGAGGCCATGCGCTTCGTTGAGCAGAACAAGGACAAGCCGTTCCTCCTCTACCTGGCGCCAAACGCACCGCATTCTCCCTTTCGCGTGCCAGCCAAATGGAGCAATCCGTACCGCGACACGGTGAAATGGAAGCACGGGCCGGAGTTTTACGGCATGATCACCAATCTCGACTGGAATGTGGGCCGGTTGAGGACGAAGCTGGCGGAGCTGGAGCTCTCGGACAACACCATCTTCGTCTTCTTGACCGACAACGGTACCGCAAAGGGACGAGGCGGGCCAGGCGCCGGACCGGGCGATTTCCGGGGCTTCAACGCGGGCATGATGGGCCAGAAGTCTACGATCTTCGAAGGCGGACATCGGGTG
>JABGQJ010000151.1 GCA_018648945.1 Victivallales bacterium | reverse complement strand
AGGCAGTAGTCGAAGTGGCTGAGAGGATGCCCCGGATCGCGATTCCCAATCAGGTAGATCTCGTCCACCCCATCCCCATCCAGATCGAACGGGAGGACTGGGAAGAACCAGATGCCCGGGATGATTCCCGGTCCCATGTCCCTTGCCCACAGCGTCTCGCCTTGCTCATCCAGCAGGCGCAGCTTGCAGGTGCTCTTCGGGAAGAAGAACATGCGGACGTAGGGATCGATCTCCGCGTCCTCGGCGTAGACGAGCAGCACGCCCCTTCGCCCCGGCCCCAGTGTCACCGGCACGGCCCGCAGTTGCCCCAACGGTTGCTTGAGGTCAAGTGCGCGGATGATCTGCAGATCGATCTGGCTCATGGAATCCCCCGGGTTGACGTTGTGCAGGAAGCTACTCGCGAAACCTAGCGACAGCCAAGCGAAACGGTGAAGAACACCTATATTCGCGGCGATGTCGGTGACCGAGACCAAGCCGCGAACCAGCGAGGAACACCATGAAGTATGCCGTGATGACCTTCATGTATCGGGGACACATCGGGCGTGGGGATATCACCCACGAGGGACTCGTGCAGCTCTTGGCCGACTCCGGTGCCGACGGCATCGAGGCCTTCGACAAGAACCTCCTGGCTGAGCCCGGCCTGGTGCCGCGCTACCAGACAGCCATGGCCGATGCGGGCATCACCATGCCGGTGATCGACGTCATGGTGAACCTCGTCTACACCTCTCCCGCCGAACGGCAGGAACGGGTCGACGACCTCCGCCGGGGCTTGGATCTCTGCGCCACGTTCGGCACCGAGATCGCCCACGTGGCCGGCAGCAAGCTCCCCGATGGCGTCGCCCCCGCGGACGGACGTGCCATGATGGCCGAACTCCTGGCCGATGCCAACGACTATGCACAAGCGCGCGGCATCACCCTCGGCATCGAGGATTTCGATCCCTCGCCTACCCTCGTCTGCAGCGGTGCCGATTGCCTGGAGATCATGAAGGCCAGCGGCGACGTGGTCAAATGCGTCTTCGACACCGGCAACTTCCAGGCCGTCAAGGAACGGGCCGACGAGCAGCTCCCGCTGCTCTACGACCGCATCTGCAGCTGCCACTTCAAGGACTTCCAGCCCGACGACTCCGCCAAGGGCTATCGCGGTGCCATCTTCGGCCAGGGCATGATCCCGAACCAGGCAGTGGCAACCGAGCTCGTGCGCCGCGGCTACGACGGCTGGGTCGCCCTGGAATCCTACCTGCAAGGCGGCGCTGGCCCCCGCGAGACCATCCCCGGCGAGCTCATCACGCTCAAAGCGATGTTCGCGTAGTGACGAGAGCACCTATGCCTCCCGCAAAGTGCATCGCGTTTCTCGGTACCGGCTCCGATGTGGGCAAGAGCATCGTGGTCACCGCCGTGTGCCGTGTACTCCGCAATCGTGGGTTCTCGGTTGCGCCCTACAAGGCGCAGAACATGTCGAACAACTCCTACGTTACCCGCGAGGGCGGCGAGATGGGGCGTGCCCAGATCGCCCAGGCCGAGGCGGCCGGGTGCGAGCCCCATGTGGACATGAATCCCGTCCTGCTCAAGCCCAACACCGACGTGGGCGCACAGATCGTGGTTCAGGGCAAGGTCAAGGGCAACGCCCTCGCCAGCGAGTATTTCCGCAACACCGACGCCCTCTTCGGCAAGGCCAAGGAGAGCCTGCAACGGCTACGCGAAAAGGCCGAGGTGATCGTGATCGAGGGCGCGGGCTCCTGCGGTGAGGTGAACCTGCGCTCGCGCGACTTCGTGAACTTCGAGACCGCCCACGCCTGCGACGCCCCCGTCATCCTGGTGGGGGACATCGACAAGGGGGGCATCTTCGCCCAGATCGTGGGCACGTTGGAGGTCATTCCCCCCCGCGACCGGGAACGGGTCGCCGGCTTCGTCATCAACAAGTTCCGGGGCGACGCCCGCCTCTTCGACGATGGCATCCAGTTCCTGGAAGAGCGCACCGGCCTGCCCGTGCTGGGCCTGATCCCCTACTTCCGCCACATCGAGATCGATTCCGAGGACGGCATGCCCCTCGACACCGTCATCGACCCCCCGGACCGACCCCAGCCCGACCGCATCAACCTCGCCGCCATCCGCCTCCCCCACATCTCCAACTTCACCGACTTCAATCCCCTTCAGCGCGAGGACGCCGTTCGCTTCCACTATCTCTCGAAGCCCCGCGACCTGACCCGCTACGACGCCATCTTCCTGCCCGGCTCCAAGAACGTCCGCTTCGATCTCAACTGGCTGCGCGAAGTAGGCTGGGAGAAATCGCTACAGGACGCGGCGGCGGCAGGCTGCCGGGTCATCGGCGTCTGCGGCGGCTACCAGATGCTAGGGCGCGTGATCCGCGATCCCCACGGCGTCGAAGGCGAACCCGGCGACACGCCCGGCTTCGGCCTGCTCGACTGCGAAACCGAGCTGGCGGCGGACAAGGTGCTCTGCCGTTCCACCGGCAAGGTCCTCGCCGACGGCACCCCCATCGATGGCTACGAGATCCACATGGGACGCACCACCCTCGGCCCCGCTGCCCAGCCCATGGTCCAGATCCAGGTCCGCAATGCCGAACCGGTGGCCGAATCCGACGGTGCCCGCAACGCCGACGGCACCGTCTGGGGTAGCTACTTCCACGGTCTTTTCGACCACCCCGACCTCCGCAGCCAGTTCCTGCGACAGCTCGATCCCGCGTTCCACGGCACCGATGCCCGCGCCGCTGCCCAGTTCAAAGACCAGCAGTACGACCTTCTCGCCGAGCATTTCTCCCAGCACCTCGACATCCCGCGCCTCCTCCGGATCATCGGCCTGGAATAGGCGGATACAGGCCACCTGTTCCCCGCTGCCGCACGACAGGCAAAGTAATATTTCAAACGATGGTTTGAAATGGCGCGTCATGCCCTTATCTTTGCTGTGCTGTGCCAATCAACCGCAGATGCGAAATGGGGTACGTCCCGATGGGAAAGACAGGCTGCTCAACTCCGGAACGCATCCTCACCGCTGCCTACGAGCTGTTCGCGGAGCGCGGCTTCGATGGCGCGACCACGCAGGAGATCTGTTCTCGCGCCAACGCGAATATTGCGGCTGTGAACTACCACTACAGCAGCAAGGAGAACCTCTACCGGGCTGTCTGGGAATACGGGAACGAGCGGGTGCTTCGCCTGTGGGAGGAGCGCGCGCAAGAGGATGCTCCTGTGGAAGAGAAGCTGCGGCAGTTCATCGAACTGCGCGTCACGGCCGCGCTGAGTGAAGGCGAGGACAGCTTCTTCTCCCGCCTGATCCACCGGGAGTTCTCCAACCCAAGCCCGCTGCACAAGGAACTGCACGAGCGGTTCCTGCGTCCGAAGCGCCAGTGGTTCATGGGGTTGATTCGGGAGATCGTCGGCGAGGACGTGTCGGATCAGGTGGCCCGGTTGGCCGGGTTCTGCATCCACAGCCCGTTGATTCATTTGATCGAGATGCAGAGCCACCGGAAGAGCCCTCCCCATTCCGGCTCGGGGCGTGGCCCCGCACGCGACCCGAAGGCATTGGCCGACACGCTCTACATGTTCGCCCTGGCTGGGCTGAAGGAGCTGCGCTCCCGTCACGGAGAGATTGCCCAATGACTCGCCGTACGTTCTGCCGTGTCGCGCTCTGTGCGTCAAGCGCGTTCCTCGGTTCCTGTGCCCATCTTCCCTCCCTACGGCGACCCGTCCCCGTGCACCGGGAGCTGGCGTCGGACGCCGTGCCGACCGCCTTCGCCGCCGATGCGCCTGCGGTCCCGGCGCCAGAGCGTTGGTGGGAGGAATTCGGTAGCGAAGAACTGAATCGCCTGATGGCCGAAGCGTTTGCCGGCAACCTGAACGTGGCCCGCGCCTGGGCACGTCTGCGCCAGGCCAAAGCCCTGGAGACGACTGCGGCAGCCGAGGGGAAACTCCAGCTGTTCGGTGGTGCGGATGCCGGCACTGGCCGCAGCCGCCGGGAGGCGGATGGCTCGTCAGAGCGCGATTCCTCCAACAGCTTCTCCCTTGGCCTCTCCGCATCCTACGAGCTGGATCTTTGGGGACGCATTCGGGCGAGTTCCCGGTCTGCGGAGTTGGCCCGCCAGGCGAGTGCCCAGGATGTGCAGGCCACGGCCCTGGGGTTGTCGGCAAGTCTTGCGCAGACCTGGATTGGCTACCGTGTGGCGCAGGCCCAACTGCGGGTCGTTGCCGATCAGATCAAGACTGGCGACCAGTATCTCGAACTCCTCAAGGTCCGGCGACGCAAGTCGCTTGCTGCCAGTGTGGACGTGCTGCAGCAACAGCTACAGGTTGCCTCGCTGGAGAGCGCTCTGCCGCCGATTCGGGAGCGCGCCGCGTCCCTCGCCCTGCAACTGTGCTACCTACTGGGACGCCCCCCACACATGCCGGTGGAACTGGCGTCGGACGATATGCCCCACCTGCCCGCGACTGTGCCCCTTGGGGTGCCCGCCGAAATGCTGGCTAGGCGACCGGACATCCGGGCCGCCTGGCTGCGCCTGCGGGCCCAGGAATGGACCGTGGCCGCTACCGAAGCGGAACGACTGCCCGCCGTGAGCCTGACCGGATCTTCATCCTACGCCTCGGCGACGTTCGAGAAGCTGTTCGAGAACTGGGCGCTGAATCTCGCGACCAGCCTGACCGCGCCGCTGATGGATGGCGGTCGGCGCAAGGCAGCGGTGGTGCGGGCCAAGGCCCTGGCGGACGAGCGTTTCCTGGATTACCGCGAGACTGTGTTGGGTGCCCTGCACGATGTGGCCGATGCGCTGTCGAGCGAACGGTGGAAGCGCCAGTACCTGACCCGCCTGGAAACGGAACTGCGGTTGGCCACGGAGACCTTGGGTGAGGCACAACGGCGGTACCGCAAGGGGTTGAGCGACTACATCCCCGTTCTCAGTTCTCTGTCCGCGAAGCAGCGCGTCGAGCTCGGCGTCGTCTCGGCCCGCGCGGATCTGCTGAGAAACCGAGTTGGGCTCAACCAAGCCGTCGGCGGGCAGCTCCCTCTTCTCAATCCCGAACCCGGAAAGAGCACGGAATAGACGGCTGGAGGCCGAGCATGAGCAACGAGAGCAACGAGCATCGCCCCAGAGTTGTGCGGGTGGTCCCTGTTAAGGATCCCTACCAAGTTAAGGACCCCTACCAAGCTGTGGGTGTGCCTCCCGTTGAACCCATCCCCCAGACTGTGGATGTGCCTCCCGCTGAGTCCATTCCCCAGACTGCGAATGTGCCCCCCGTTGAGCCCATCCCCCAGGCTGCGGATGGAGCTCCTCTTGGACCCGCCCCGCATGACGTGCAGGTGATCTCCGTCGGGCTGACTTGGATGATTCGATTCTTGCTGGTGGCGCTGACGGCGGGCGGCGCGATCTTGGGCAACAAGTGGCTCCGCGACACAGCGCCCAAGCGCGAGCGCCGCCCTGTGCAGGAGCGGTCCGCAGTCGTGGAGGTAACCGAACTGAAACGGGTCGCGCAGAAGACCTTGATCCGGGCCACTGGAACGGTGATTCCGGTGCGTCAACTGGCCCTGACCGCCCGGGTATCGGGCGAAGTGGTGAAGGTCTCTTCGGCGCTGGAGCCCGGCGGCCGCATCGCCATTGGCGAGGTGGCTGTGGAACTGGACCAAAGCGACTACGATCTTGCCGTGAGCCGAGCGAAAACGCAGGTCGCCAGAGCCAAGAGCCAACTGGCTCACAGCCAGGTTTCCCTGGCGCAGTCCCGCAGCCAGGTGGCGCAGGCAGAGAGCAAATTGGTCACCGCCCAGTACAACCACCAAGTCGAGCTGGGGTACCAGGACGTGGCCAAGCACGAGTGGGAGATGCTGGACAGCAAAACGACCGCTACCGAGTTGGAGCGGGAGCTCACCCTGCGCAAGCCCCATTTGCGCAAGGCAGTGGCCGAAGTGACCTCTGCCGAGGCGGGGATTGAGGTCGCCAAGGCGGCGATCAAGGCGGCCGAGAGTGCAGTGACCACCTCCCAGGCCTCGGTGGCCGATGCAGAAGTGGCCCTAGCCCAAGCGGAGTTGGCCCTGACGCGCACCTCCGTCAGGATCCCCTTCAACGCGGTGGTGCTGGAGCGGGCCGTGAGTGTTGGTGCCCAGGTAGCCATGCAGACGCAACTGGCGGTCCTGGTGGATGCCGACGCGTTTTGGGTCGAGGTCTCCGTGCCGGCAGGTCGCGTGCCGTGGATCGCCGTGCGCGATGGCACGGCGCCGGGTGCGGCAGTCGTCCTGCGCCCTTCGGGCGCCATGGCTGAACAGGCCGAGTGGCATGGCGAGGTCGTGCGGCGACTGCCCTCATTGGAGGAGAAGGGGCGACTGGCTCGGGTGTTGGTGGAGGTGCCGAACCCGCTGAGCGCCGGCAAGATGCCCCTGCTCCTGGGCGCGTTCGTCCAGGCCGAGATTGCCGGCCCGGAACTGAAGGAAGTCTTCGTGATTCCTCGGGCGACCATGCACAACGGCAATCAGGTTTGGCTGCGCAACGGCGAGGGGCGGCTCAAAGTCTCTGCGGTCGAGCTGGAATGGAGCGATGCGGATGTGGTGGTCGTGCGGGATGGCCTGGAAGAGGGGGCGATGTTGGTGACCAGTGGCGTGGCGTCGCCCGTGCCTGGCATGCAGTTGGCTCTGGCGGGCGAGGAAGGGCCTCCGGACGCGAAGGAGTCCCCCGGTCCCAAGCCTGGCAGTACACCGCCCGCGAGCAAGGGGAAGGGAGGACGGTCATGATCTCCTGGAAGCACAGCCGCACTGCCACCGGCCAGGAGGCAAGCCACCATGCGTAGCGAGCAGAATCCCCTGCGTGGGGTGATTGCCTGGATGGCCGGGAATCCGGTCGCCGCGAATCTGGTCATGATTATCCTCCTTGCCGGCGGCGTGATGACGGCCGGGCGGATCAAGAAGGAGGTCTTCCCGGATTTCATCATGGACCGGGTGAGGATCAGTGTACCCTACCCCGGGGCCAGCCCCGAGGAGGTGGAGCGCGGCATCATCCTGTCGGTCGAGGAGGGCATCCGCGGTCTGGTGGGCGTGAAGGAGGTGACCAGCAAGGCTACCGAGGGACGGGGCTCGGTGACGGCGGAGCTGCTCGAAGGCGCCGAGGCCCAGAAGGTCTATCAGGACATTCAGCAGCAGGTGGACCGGATTACCACCTTCCCCGAGGATGCCGAGGAGCCCACCGTCGAGCTGGTCGCGCGCAAGCGGCAGGTGATCGACCTGGCCCTCTACGGGAGCGTCCCGGATACAGTGCTGCGCGAACAGGCTGAACTGATTCGCGACCGGCTTCTGCAGGACAAGGGCATCACGCAGGTCGATCTCAGCGGCATCCGCGACTATGAGATCACCGTGTTCGTGTCCCGCGACGCGTTGCGCAAGTACCAGCTGACCCTCGATGAAGTGGCGCGTCGGATTGGCGGTCTCGCGCTCGAACTGCCCGGCGGCGGCATCAAAACCAAGGGCGGCGAGATTCTGCTGCGCATGAAGGAACGGCGGGACTATGGCGACCAGTTCGCCAAGTTGCCCATCATCACTGGCGCCGACGGCACCGTCGTCCTGCTTGGCGATATCGCTGAGATCAGGGACGGGTTCAACACCGATTCCGAGAGATTTGCCTCCTGGGACGGCCAACCCGCCGTCATGATCGATGTTTTCCGGGTCGGCAAGCAGACGCCCCTCCAGGTCTCGAAATCGGCGATGGACTTGGTTGCGCAGTTCAACAAGGAGCTCCCCCCCGGGCTCTCGCTCGTGGTCCGTCGGGATATGTCCGAGATCTATGGCCAACGTCTTCGCTTGCTGACCAAGAACGGCGCCATTGGCCTGACTCTGGTGATCCTGTTGCTGGGTCTGTTCCTGGAGGCCAAGCTGGCGTTCTGGGTGATGATGGGCATCCCCATCTCGTTCCTGGGCGGGCTGGCCCTGCTGCCATTCTTCGGGGTGTCCATCAACATCATCTCCATGTTCGCCTTCCTGATTGCCCTCGGGATTGTGGTGGATGACGCGATTGTCGTGGGAGAGAACGTCTACGAGCACCGGCAGAAGGGGGATTCGTTCATGAAGGCGGCGATCCTCGGTACCAAGGAGGTATCCATGCCGGTCACCTTCAGCGTGCTGACGAACATCGTCGCATTTCTGCCCCTGATGTTCCTGCCGGGGTTCATCGGCAAGATTTGGTTCGTCATTCCCGTGGTGGTGGTCTCGGTGTTCTCCATCTCGCTGCTGGAGTGTATCTTTGTGCTTCCTGCTCATCTTGCCCACGGCACTCCTGGTGGGAAGACGTTCCTGGGGCGGTGGCTGCACCACCGACAGCAGGCGTTCAGTCGGTTCTTCATGCGTTCTGTGCGGTGTCTCTACGGTCCGTTTCTCGAGATCTGCCTGAAGAATCGCTATGTCGTGGCCGCTCTGGGTTCGGCTGTGTTGCTCCTGACCATTGGTTATGTGCAGAGCAAGCGCATCGGGATGGTCCCCATGATCTCGCCGGAATCCGACTACGCCACGGTGACCGCCGTGCTTCCCTATGGCTCGCCCGTGGATCGGACTGTTGCCGTGCGCGATCAGTTGATCGCTTCAGCTCGACGAGTGAATGCGGCGAACGAGGGGACAGACAAGGCGACAGGCAAGGGGACAGGCAATCTGATGCGCGGCGTCTATGCCGAGGTGGGGAAGTCGTACCGGAATCTGGCGGGGGGGCATGTGGTCGAGGTTCGCGCCTACCTGCATGCGCCCGGCGTGCGTCCCATCACCACCACCAAATTTACCCGACTGTGGCGTGAGGACGTGGGACAGATCATGGGGCTGGAGACCATTCTCTTCGAAGCCAACCGGGGCGGCCCCGGTTCCGGTGCGTCCTTCACGATGGAGCTATCCCACAGTAACAGCGAGACGCTGGCCAAGGCCAGCAGCGAGTTGGCCGAGAAGTTGGCCGAGTTCTCCAGTGTCAGCGACATCGACGACGGCTTCACCGAAGGCAAAGCGCAGTTGGACTTCAGTATGCGTCCGGCGGGGTTGGCCCTCGGTCTGACGGCGGCGGATGTGGCCCGTCAGGTCCGTAATGCCTTCTACGGAGCCGAGGCTCTGCGCCAGCAGCGGGGTCGGAACGAAGTACGGGTAAAGGTGCGCCTGCCCGAGGCGGAACGGCTGTCCGAGTTCGACCTGGACGAGTTCCTGGTGCGCACGCCGCAGGGGACGGATGTTCCTCTGTGGGATGTGGCGGAGAAGACCCGAGGCCGAGCCTACACCAGCATCGACCGCAAGAACGGGCGACGCACGGTCCGGGTGACGGCGAACGTGACTCCCCGCAGCCAGAGCGAGAATGTGGTCGCGGACATTCTCGCGAAGGCGATGCCTGATCTGAAGGGCAAGTACCCGGGTCTTGGCCACGGTTTCGCAGGACGGCAACAGGACATGCGCGAGGGCATGTCGTCGCTGAAGCTGGGTTTCGTGGTGGCTATGTTCGCGGTCTACGCCCTGCTGGCCATCCCCTTCCGGAGCTATGCGCAACCACTCATCATCATGGTCAGCATTCCCTTCGGGATTGTCGGGGCGGTGGTCGCTCACGTGGCCATGGGCTATCCTCTGACGCTGATCAGCATGATGGGCATCGTGGCCCTGTCCGGGGTCGTGGTCAACGACTCGCTGGTGCTGATCGACTTCGCGAACGGCGAGCGCAAGCGTGGCCTGAGCCTGCATGATGCGGTCACTTCCGCTGGCGTTCGCCGGTTCCGCCCCATTCTGCTGACGACTCTGACCACCTTCTTCGGCCTCGCCCCGATGATCTTCGAGAAGTCGCGGCAGGCGCGGTTCATGATCCCCATGGCCATTTCACTGGGCTTCGGGATTCTGTTTTCCACGGTGATCACCTTGATTCTCGTGCCCTCGCTCTACCTCATCATCGAGGACCTGCAGGTCGTGGGGCGGGGTGTGTTCGGTCGGGGACCGTGTCCCCCTGTCAACTCAGACGACTGACCCGATGTCTGGTATGGGAGAGTGCCCGTGAAGTTGACGATTCTTGGATCTGCCGCTGCCGAAGGTTGGCCCGCGCTGTTCTGCGAATGCGCCACCTGCCAGGAGGCCCGGAAACTGGGGGGGCGCAACCTGCGCCGCCGCACCGCCTACCGGCTGGACGACGGCCTCCTGATCGACTTCGGCCCCGATGCGCTCTGGCAAGTGACCGAGTTCGGTATCGACCTCAGCCTCATTGACGACATTCTCCTGACCCACAGCCACGGCGACCACCTGACCCCGATGTCATTCTACTACCGGCGGCAGGGATACAGTGTGGTCACCCGGCAACTGGCCGTCCACGGCAACGCCCACGCACTGAAGTGCATCCGCGACGTAACGGGGCCGTCCGAAGAGACATTCCGCCTCGCGCTCCACGAGGTCCGGCCCGCCCAGCAGTTCCGGGCGGGACCGTACGCGGTCACGGCCCTGGAAGCCCAGCACGCGTCCGATGACGAGGATGCCCTGAACTACATCATTCAGAGAGACGGGCAGACAATCCTGATCGGGCACGACACCGGCTGGTGGCCGGAGCACACATGGGACCTGGTGGCGGGATTCCGCATCGACCTGGCGATCCTCGAATGCACCTATGGCCTGCTCAATGCCGATATGCGCTCGCACCATCTGGGGGTCGCGGCAACCGTTGCCTTCCGCGACGAGTTACAGCACCGGGGCGCGCTTGCGGCCGGCGCCCACGTGGTGGCGAATCACTTCTCCCACAACGGTGCCGCGAACTACGACGAGCTGTGCGAGTGGTTCGCCCCCCATGGGATCGAGGTTGGCTACGACGGTCTGGTCCTGGAAATCTAGGCAGAAGAGAAACGGCGCGTCGTCCGTCAGGACCGACGCGCCGATCGAGGATGCTCTGCGCTCGTGGGGAGGAGCTACTTGCCGCCCTTGCCCATTGCATCTGCCATTGCCTTGAACCCCTTGAGCATCTTGACGCCCTGCTGCAGTTCTGGGATGGAGATCTTCCAGGCTCCGTCTTCCTTGGTGAACGCGATTGTCTGCGTCTTCCCGTCCTTCGTCACTTCCAGTGTGGCCTTGTCCCCGTCGATCTTCTGCTCGCCGTAGCTGAATGTCCCCTTGAACTCATCCATGGGGTTCTTCTTCTTGTCGGCTCCCATGTCCTTCATGAGGGCCAGCACCTCCTTCATGGCGCTGCCGGTGTCCTTGTCCATACAGGCGACCATCTTGTCCTCGTTGCCGCCCTTGGCCGCCGCCACGAATTGCTCGAACGCGGCCTTCGGTGACCGTGCCTTGCCACAGCCGACGACTGCCAGGACCATGCCTGCCACTACGAGTGTGTTCAGAATCCGGATCATTGTTGTTCTCCTCGGTGAGGGATTGGTGCAACCTGCTCCGGGGTGTCCACCCCATTGGGAGACAGGCTGTCTGCACGTACCAATGCAGCGGCACTGGCCAAGGCGCAAGCCCCTAGCCCAGTTCGACCCGCTGGAAGTCGGTGGGGAGAAGCTTGATGAAAGCCCGCAACATGGACATAGGGAACAGGTTATATGTGATAGGCCAGGCCACTTACAAAGCCCAAGTCTGATTGTACGTGGGCGCGTGGGAGCCGTTTGATACGTCCCCGGCAGTTGCCACTCCTCTCCCGTCGGTCGGCGTGGGCGCACGCGAGTCAGCTGGGCGGCGGTCGCTCCCCATCTGCCGCGGGGGAGCGGCGTGCCCGTTCGCGGATGTCCCTGACCTCATCCTCGGGCAGGCCCAGGGAGACGAGGAAATAGCCGTGGGCCTCGGCCGAATGGCGCTCGAATTCCTCATGCCAGGCCGCGATCCGTTCGTCGTCCATGCCGGCGGCACGGAGCATGTTCTCCCAGTCCCCGTGGCTGATCACCGTTCGTGGCGAGACATCCGCTACCAACCGCATCATGCCTGCGATCGCGTGTTGTTGGCGGCGCAGTCCGACGATCCGCTCGTTCACGTGCCGCAGGCGCTTCTCCAGCACTGCCAGGGAGGGCTGTTGCTCCGCGTCCAGGAACTGGCGGATCTCGTCCAGCGACAGGCCGGCTTCCCGGTAGGCCAGAATCGCCCGGAGCCGCTCCCGGTCTTCCCCGTCGTGCTGCTGATGCCCAGCGGGGCTTCGAACGCTTGGCTGAAGCAGGCCGATACGGTCGCAGTAGAGCAATGCCGAGCGCCGGTGGGGCCTGCTCTGCGCTCGTGGAGAGGAGCTACTTGGCGCCTTTGCCCGTTGCCTCTGCCATTGCCTTGACCCCCCTGAGTATCATGATTGCCTGCTGCAACTGCAGTTCTGGGATCGAGATCTTCCAGGCTCCGTCCTTCTTGGTGAATGGGACCGTCCGCGTCCTCCCGTCCTTCGTTACTTCCAGTGTGGCCTTGTCCCCGTCGATCTTCTGCTCGCCGTAGCTGAATGCTCCCTTGAACGCGTCCATGGGGTTCTTCTTGTCGGCCCCCGTGTCCTTCATGATGGCCAGCAGTTCCCTCATGGCACTGCCGGTGGCCTTGTCCAGGTAGGCGATCATCTTGCTCTCGTCGCCGCTCTGGGCCGCCGCCACGAATTCCTCGAACGCGTCCTTCGGTGACCGTGCCCTGCCACAGCCGACGACTGCCAGGACCGTGCCTGCCACTACGAGTGTGTTCAGAAGCCGGATCATTGTCGTCCTCCCCGGTGAGGGATTGGCGCAACCTGTTCCGGGGTGCCCACCCCATTGGGAGACAGGCTGTCTGCACGTACCAATGCAGCGGCACTGGCCAAGGTGCAAGTCCCGACCCCAGTGCGACCCGCTGGGAGTCGGTGGAGGAAAGCTGGAATGAGTTCCCCAACATGAACATGATAAGCCGGTTATGTTTGGTGAGGAAGGCCACCTGCAGAGCCCACGTCTGACTGCAGGTGGGCGCGTGGGAGCCGTTTGACACGTCCCCGGCAGTTGCCACTTCTCTCCCGTCGGCCGGCGCGGGAGCACGCGAATCAGCTGGGCGGCGGTCGTTCCCCATCTGCCGCGGGGAAGCGACAGGCCCGTTCGCGGATCTTCCTGACCTCATCCTCGGGCAGGCCCAGGGAGACGAGGAAATAGCCGTGGGCCTCAGGGGAATGGCGCTCGAATTCCTCATGCCAGGCCGCGATCCGTTCGTCGTCCATGCCGGCGGCACGGAGCATGTTCTCCCA
>JABGQJ010001509.1 GCA_018648945.1 Victivallales bacterium | reverse complement strand
GGTGGCGGAGATGGTCATCGAAAAGGCGAGGCGCCTGGTCGAACACAAGCGAGACGTGGTCGTTTTGCTCGATAGTATCACCCGTCTGGCGCGGGCGTACAATACGGTTACGCCCCACAGCGGGCGGATCCTGACCGGCGGCGTGGATTCGACGGCGCTGCAGTGGCCGCGGCGTTTTTTCGCGGCGGCGCGAAAACTGGAGGAGGGGGGGAGCCTGACGATCATCGCCACGGCGCTGGTGGATACCGGGAGCCGTATGGACGAGGTGATCTTCGAGGAGTTCAAGGGGACGGGCAATATGCAGGTCGTGCTCGACAGAAAGCTGAGCAACCGACGCACTTTTCCGGCGATCGACGTGACCGCCACCTCCACCCGCAAGGAGGAACTGCTGCTCTCCGAATACGAGCTGAATCGCTCGTGGGTGCTGCGGCGCATTCTCAACCAGATGGGGGTCATTGAGGGGATGGAATTCCTCCTGGAACGGATGAATCGTTCGACTTCGAACGAGGAGTTCCTCAAGGCGATGAACGACTGATGCTGTAGCGATCTTGCGCGTTCGGAGAGAGTGTTTTATCTTAATTATCTTCAGTTTGATTTTCGACAACGTTCAGGAGGTCGGACCGTGAAAGAGGGCATTCATCCCGA
>JABGQJ010001508.1 GCA_018648945.1 Victivallales bacterium | reverse complement strand
CGACGCCAACCAGGAACGCAACACTCACCGCGACGGCGATGCCAACAGTCGATACCGTGGCGGGCCACGAGGCGCCGGACAGCACGTAGCGCTTCAGGAGGTCGGCCGAGCCGCGCGCGAGCAACACGCCGAAGCCGGTGCCGAGCAGTCCGCCCGAAAGACTGAGCACAGACGTCTCTATCAGGAACTGGAAGAGGACGTCGCGACGCTTGGCGCCCAACGCCTTGCGGAGGCCGATCTCGCGTGTTCGCTCCGTGACGGAGACGAGCATGATGTTCATGATGCCGATGCCCGCGACCACCAGGGCGATGCCCGCGACGACGCCCATCAACAGCTTGAGGATGCTGCCGAGACGCTCGGCCGTGGCGATCTCTTCGGTCGCGGTCCAGAAGGTGAACGCGCCCGCGTCCTCGTGGCGGCGACCGAGGATGACCTTGATCTCCTCGATCGTCGCCGGGACGTCCTCGACAGTCGTGGCGCGAACGCGGAGACGCTCGACCTCCTCGTCGCCCTTGACGCGCTTGTGGAACGCCGTTAGCGGCATTATCACGCGCTCGTCCCAGCCCTCCGTCGCCCCGCCCGCCCCCTTGGGGTTCATGACGCCGATGACCTGCAAGCGCAGCGCCGCGCTACCCGGGCCGCCTCG
>JABGQJ010001507.1 GCA_018648945.1 Victivallales bacterium | reverse complement strand
AAAAGCGATTCCCTGGACCCCTACTTTCTTGGCCGTGTCCACCACGAACACCACATGTCTCTGGGCACACTCTCCGTCCGCCTGGATGATGATATTGTCGTTGTTCGCTTCCTCCATGGCAGCGGCCAAACGGACTTCTAGCATGGCAACCGCTACCTCCTCCCCCTTGATCTCGATCCTGCCATTTTGATCCAGCAGCACGTTGATATCCTTCTTCTGATCCTCCACTGCATCACTCTGCGCCGGCATGTCCACCTCCAGCCCTTTGGTGTGCAGAAAAACCGTGGTCACCATGAAGAAGATGAGCAGCAGGAACACGCAGTCGATCAGCGGCGTGAGATCGGGACCCTCATCGTCTGCGAAACTCTCGGGACGCTCTTTCCGATGCCTGGCCATCGCGGCTCTCCTGGGACGGGATCTACCCTTGAGCGGAATCGCCGCTGGACCGGCTGGACATGATCAGGCTGTTGGCAAAGGCATGCCCGTAGACCTCCACCTGTTCCAACGAGCGGTCCGCTTTGCGCGCCAGATAGCGGTAGGATATGATCGTGGGAATGGCGATAATCAGACCGGTCGCCGTGGTCACCAACGCCTGTGAGATACCCCCGGCAACGACCCGGGGATCCCCTGCTCCGGCGACCGCAAT
>JABGQJ010001506.1 GCA_018648945.1 Victivallales bacterium | reverse complement strand
ATCCTCGATCACCGCGACCAGACGCGTCGGATCGTCCACCAGTTCGCGGGCTGTCTTCTCCCACTCGCGCAGGGCGTCCTCGCGGTAGGTGGGGTACTGACGCAGGAACTCCCGCTGCTCGTGGCGGAACTGGTCGCCCAGTTCGTTCAGGCGGGCATCGACCTCGGTCAGACGCTCGTTCGGGAGATACCGCGCCACCCCGTTCAGGAACGGGAACGTGTTCTCCTCCACCAGCGCATGCGCCCGGCTCTCGATCAAGGCCAGGTCCTTCAGGCAGTCCTTTGGCAGCAGCTTCTTGTGTCCCAGGCTGATCAGCCGGGCGTTCACCTGGTCGGCGGAAAGCCCCAAGTCTT
The DNA here is from genome assembly GCA_018648945.1 of Victivallales bacterium. The sequence goes on along the minus strand of JABGQJ010001506.1, from coordinate 294 downwards.
CGGGGTTGAGTTTCTTGCGCGCCCGCCAGTAGCGGACGCTCACGTTCACGAGCACGCCCCGGCAGGACAGGGCGTCCAAGAGACGGTTGTCGGACATCGTGGGATTCTCCTTGGGTTGGGGATGGGAAAGGCCGTGGGGAAGCAGGCAGGCGGGGCCGCGCCATCCGGGCGCGACGAAGCGCGGGACAGGAGTGTCCCGTGGGTAGAGGAGAAGGACCCCCGCTTCCAGCCGCCTATGGGCGGCCGGAGTACGTTGCCTCTACCGATACCGGTTCAGCGGGTCGGCGGGGGACG
>JABGQJ010001505.1 GCA_018648945.1 Victivallales bacterium | reverse complement strand
GTCTTGGAGTACTTCTGTTTCTCGCCAAGATGCCAGCCGTGGTCACCCCAGATCATGACGATGGTGTTGGCGGCGTACTTGCTCTTGGCCAGGCCATCGAGGAGCACGCCGACACACTCGTCGGCGAAGGTGATGCTGGCCAGGTAGGCGCGCACAGCTTGTCTGTGAGCCTTGTGTTTCTCCATCCGCTTCCACCAGGAGTCCTCAAAGTAGATGGGTTTGCCGTTGTCCTGAATGATGTCGTCACGGTCGTTGGCAAGGGTCTCCGGCAGCTTGACCTCCTCCAGCGGGTACATGTCGAAGTACTTCTGGGGGACATACCAAGGCAGGTGCGGCCGGTAGATACCGATGGCCATGAAGAACGGCTTGCCGTCGAAATCGCGCGCATTGAGCTGTTCTGAAGCCCAAGCGGCCGTCTGGTAATCCATCGTCTTGGTCGTGTCGTTGTCTCCGACTCCTCCCCAGTCGAACGCGCGATCGCGCTTGTGGCCTTTTGGGGCGTAGGGGACGCCGCTGAGCGGCACGGCGCCTTTCGGCGGCCAGATCGACCGGGGCGGTTTGATCCATTCATCGAAGAACTCCTGCCCCCAGTCGTAGCCGGGCTTTCCTTTGATCTTGTGACCATGGAACATCTTGCCCCTGGAGATA
>JABGQJ010001504.1 GCA_018648945.1 Victivallales bacterium | reverse complement strand
GTCGTCAGGAAGGGTGGGGACCAGCGGTTTGGCTCCCCGAGCGAGTTCGGCCGCACGTTTGGCGGCACCGTTGATCAGCAAGCGGACATCTTCCACTTTGCCCTTGGCCCGGGCGAGGTATTCTTCGTTCAAGGCTGGCCTCCTGGCTATGCGAACGCAGTGTCTCTGTGCATGCGAGCCGCATTTCTCTGGCCAAGAAACGCGGACGCGAAAGAACTCAAGAAGGTAATGCATCCTGCCCAGGATACAACCCCTGTTCCTGCCCCTTGCACCCAACCCACTGTCTTTGGGGCACGTTTCGGGGCGAATCAGGCACTACCTGTCGCCAAGGCAAGTGCCAACGTAGCGGGCCGTCTGGACGAGGGGATGATCGGGCGGGACGAGCTTCTTGTTCCCGGCAGTTTCCTCAAGGGGAACGGGTTCGGCACCCGCGCCTCTCGCGGCCACCATCACGCCATGGACGCCTTGGTCGAGCAACTCCGCGCAGGCGGTCCCGAGGCGGGTGGCCAGGACCCGGTCGGCTGCCGAAGGGGCACCGCCGCGCTGCAAGTGACCGAGAATCGTCAGGCGGGACTCGAGCCCGGTACGCTCCTCCAGCTGGCGGGCCAAGTCCAGGGTGTGGTTCACATGCTGCCGGTGGAACTCGAC
>JABGQJ010001503.1 GCA_018648945.1 Victivallales bacterium | reverse complement strand
AACTCGACCCCGGGATTGCGCTCGCGCCACTCGCCACCGACAATCTCGTTGTAGAGCGTGCCATTCGCTTTGGCCCGGTTGCGGTGCGTGCGGTAGCCTTCGTAGACCGCGCTGCTCTGCCATTCAGGCAACTGCAGGGAACCGACCGGAGCATCGATCCCATACTCCTCCAGAACGGCCTGCGCATACCACGCGCAGGCCGGCTCGGAGATGCTACAGACCACCCCGGCCAGTTCGGCGATACCTTGCCGCTGCAGCGCCACCGCCACGGCCAGCGTGCCGGCATCATCGCAATCCGAATCCATGTCCGTGTCGAGTAGAATCAGAGGAGAAGTCATGGGGAGTCCTTAGGGGGAGGGAGGGAATACTGGAATGATGGAATGGTGGAATGGTGGAGAGAGGGCGGGAAAGAGGGGAAGAGGGGAGTTGGGGAAGCGGACGAATCAGTCGGATCGGACGAATCGGACGAATAGGGGAGCCTGTCTCCTCTTCATTGTCCCATCATTCCATCATTCCATCTCAAAAGAGCGCCCCAGTCATCATTATAGACGACCGGGGCGCGGAATCCAGGGAACCGGGGTCAGCCTAGCAGCCGTACTTGGCGGCGCTGCCGAGCATTTCCTCGATCCGGAGCAACTGGTTGTACTTG
>JABGQJ010001502.1 GCA_018648945.1 Victivallales bacterium | reverse complement strand
TGTGGAGAGTATCGTCCAGCTCGTCCGCGCCTACGGCCGCATCGTCGTTGACTGGTGCAATCAGCCGCGGGGGGAAATGCAGAATGCAGAAGCTTGAATGCAGAATGGCAGCGGCGTCTCGCCGCTTGCGTACACCCGACCGCAGGTCCCGCGCATCTCACTCCGCCGGGGTGGCCAGGCTGTAGCAGTGGATCGCGCGGTCGTTGCGCAGGTAGACACTGCGGTTGGCGAAGGCGGGATGGGACCACCAGATGGGCTTGCCGCCGGTCACGCTCGTCTGTTCGATGATTCGGGCGCGATCGATCTCCTCGTATCCCTGGGGCGTCAGGCGCGCGATGATCAAGTCGCCGAGCTCGGAGCAAAGGAAGAAGCGCCCCCCTTGCTTGATCGTGAACACGTTCCCGATCCAGACCTTGGCCTTGCCAAAGATCCGCTTTGTTTCCCACACTCTCTTGCCGGTGGCCAACTCCACGCAACGGTAGATTCCTCGTAGGTCGCCCGCGTAGATGTAGCCGTTCTCGATGAGGTTCATGGCTATCGCCCTGGTCCTGTGATGGTTCACGGGGTCATTAGTGCTTCCGTAGTTATCGAAGAATATTCCCAGCCTGGGGAATATTTGTCTGAAATGTTCATGATACTGTTTGGCTATCC
>JABGQJ010001501.1 GCA_018648945.1 Victivallales bacterium | reverse complement strand
CCAAGGGGCAAGACGGCTGTACGAACGATTGGGGTTCCGTCACGACGGCCGTCCCAAGTACCTCGACGGAATCTATGGCGATTTCGAGGACTGGGTAATTGACCTAGAGAAGGGACTCTAACATGTTGGTGGTGCCGACCTCGTGACCTCGGCGGCACACCATGGCGTTCGGCAGCACGGGAGAGACAATGAAATACGACGATGCGTCCTGGCACTACGGCGGCGACTTCCCCAGGGACCTTCCCGATGGAGCGGGAGCCACGCACACAGGGATGTTCCTGGCGTGGTGCCTTTTCAATGGATTGGCGGGAGAGGACTTGGCTGAAGAGCCCGAGGAAATTGAGCGTTTGGAGAACCGGACGGTGACCCCGGGGAGGTTCTTCCTCGAGATGTGCGATGGTAAGTTCGTCGATGAGGATGTGAACGAGGAAGGTCAGGCATTTGTGGAAGCCTACTTCGACTTCGAGAAGGGCGACTATCTTTCCGAATATGAGGGGCTTTTGGCGGTGGACCTCCCGACCACATACCATGCCCCCGACACGTGGGAGAACTATGATCGATTGGCTCCGGTGATCGAACGTCGCTACACCGCATGGAAGGCCGAACAGCACGCCACTGACGAGAAATGACATCCCTGAGACAATCACTCAG
>JABGQJ010001500.1 GCA_018648945.1 Victivallales bacterium | reverse complement strand
AGCCCGTTCGGGGTGTTTGCCCGGTAATACATGAGGATTCGGCCATCGTCGAGGACACATGGCGCCGGGTTCGTGACCACACTGCCATCCCATTTTCCCGGACGCGTTCTGAGACATGGGGCATCAGGGCGGGCCCAGGGGCCGCGCACCGAATCCGCCACGGCCATCCCGATCCGGATCGAACTGTAAGAGGCCCGGGTCACTGCCGTCGCACCGTCGGCCAGCTCTTCCGCTGTTGGCTTCTCGCCTTCAAACGTGGCCCCAATGTAGAAAAGCACGTACTTGTCTCCACACCGATGGATGGTGGGGTTGTGGGTCATCCGCCCATCCCAGAACTCAGCTCCACGATCCGGCAGCACGACCTCCTCGAACTGGTATGGGCCTTCCGGCGTGTCCGACGATGCACGCACCACCTCCGAGTAAACCTGGTACCCCTCGAAAAACGGCAGGTGCTTCGGCCAACGCGCCGCAAACAGATGGAAACGTCCATCCTCGCCGCGGATGGCGGATCCGCACCACACCCAATAGTTCTCCATCCTGAACCCGCCATTCACCGGCGACGGAAGAATCCGCTCGATCATTGCCATAGTTGATGTCCTGTCGCTGCGGTCGGCGCGACCCGGAGTCAGACGCCCGACGCCGCCGGCCGACC
>JABGQJ010000150.1 GCA_018648945.1 Victivallales bacterium | reverse complement strand
TGGTCAACCTCGAGGAGATCCGCTACCAGGCCTTCCGCCAGACCATCGCCGCCATCGGCCACCCGGACGACGACCTCGCCCGGGATCTCAACGCACTCTATCTGAAGCACCGCTTCGAGGATATCGAACTGTATCCCGACGTCCTTCCCGCCTTCGCAGCGCTGCGCCCGAAGTTCCGCATCGGCCTGCTCTCCAATGGCAACAGCTACCCGGACCGCTGTGGTCTGCAGGACCACTTCCGGTTCACCATTTTCTCTCAAGAGGTAGGCATCGAGAAGCCCGACGAAGGGATCTTCCTCGCCACCTGCAAGCAGGCAGGTTGCACGCCACAGGAACTCCTCCACGTCGGCGACTCGCTCGAAGCCGACGTGGCCGGAGCCAACGCCGTCGGGGCCATCTCCGTCTGGCTCAACCGCGACGGACGCGAGAACCACACGGGCATTGTCCCCGACTACGAGATCCGCTCTCTGGACGAGTTGCCCAGACTCCTGCAGGCCGCCCACCAGAGCTCGCCCTAAGAAACGCAGCTCCCGGGCGTTGTCATACGTACAGGTCGTTAGTCTGCCTGCCAATATGGAGACTGTCCGATGGATACGGCGCGATTCGCTCGACGGTCCTTCCTATCCCTGCTGTTCCTAGCTCCCCTGGTCAGCCTGGGATGGGCGAGCTTCCGGAAAACGGTCCCGAAAGGGAGTGCCGTGCCGGTCGAGACAGCCAAGCGCCTCGGCTGGCCCAAGGGGGTGTTGGAGCTGGCCAACGACCCGGTTCGGACGGAGGGCTGGAGTATGTTGTTCGGCTTCGGTGGCGGCGACACCCCCTCCTACTACATGGACGTCACGACTTCCGAGGACGTGCAGCGCCTCGTCGATCTGCTCTCGGAGATCGAGGCGGACAGGCTCCGGATCGTCCTCAACCCCGAGCGCGGGGCAAGGCCTCCGGTGCCTCCTCGCAGAGGAGCGGAAGACGAGGACGGAGCCGGGGTTGTGTTCGCCATCCGCAGTCAGGCCGCCTTCAAGCCCGGGTTCCAGCGTCTGCCCGCCCAGGCAGGTGCCACGCGTCAGGGGGGCAAACTGCAACTTGTCAAGCCACCCGCGGCCTTCCACCCAACCCTCACCATCTACACTGGTAGCCGCGCCGTGGACCTGGACACCCTCGTGGTCCCGCTCAACATCGAGGTCTTGAGTGCCGTCAAGCCCTCCGGCACCCACCTCGACGACTTCGTGGCCAAACACGAGGGCAGGCGGCGAGCCGCCAAGGCGGGGAAGCCCCCCCAGCCGGCTCCCTGACTCGCAACCCTCCGTCCCCATCCATATCACTTGCATCCCTGGCGTCGCTGGTGTATCCCGTACTGTATGCGGCCCCGTGCGCATACCTGTCGGCACAGACGCCCAAAAGGAGCCCTACCAATGAACCCAACCATGCTCTGCCGAACCGCTTGCACCATGCTCGCCATGATCGCCATGCTTGCCCCCGTCCACGCCGCAGAGAGACTGGGCAAGATCGAGTCAGGCAAACCCCGCTACCTGAAGAAGGGGCATGAGGCCTGGGCCGCGAAGGGCCGGGTCGTGGGGATCGCGAAGGACGCCCCGGCGTTCACCGTCACGATCCTGAACACTGCCAAGAAGCAGGTTGCCAAGGCCGATGCCGAGGAACTGAAGCGCGGCAAGAAGGCCTATGAGATCTGGCTCCAGCCCGGCACCTATGTCATGCTCGTGCAGGCGAAGGGATTCGGTGCCTATGACCTCCACAACCTGGTGGTGAAGAAAGGGCACGATCTGAGGATCGACCTCGAGTTCACGGCCGCCGATTGATCATCCAGAGAGTACCGCCTTGCTCCATATCTTCGTCGATGCCGATGCCTGCCCTGTCAAGCAGGAAATCTACCGTGTAGCCCGCCGCTGCAACCTGGAGGTGACCCTTGTGGCCAATTCCTGGATGCAGACGCCGAACGATGCATCGGTCCACTTCCAGCTCGTACAGGACGGACCGGACGTGGCGGACGACTGGATCGTCGAGCAAGCCGGGGTCGATGATATCGTCATCACTGCCGACATCCCCCTCGCCGACCGCGCCATCAAGAAGGGCGCCGTCGCGCTGGGCACGACGGGCAAGCCCTTCACCCCACAGAACATCGGGTCCGTGCTGGCCACCCGTGATCTGATGTCCGACCTCCGGGATCTCGGTGCCGTTACCGGCGGTCCGCCGCCCTTGCAGCAGGCAGACCGCTCCCGCTTCCTGCAGGCCCTCGATACCGCCATCCAGGCCATTCGCCGACGCAACCCGACGAACTGACCGGATCGGCCGGGGCTACTCCATCTTCGCGATCTTCTCCATGATCGCGGGCCGTGCCTCGTCCATGATGAACTTCACGTCCGCATAGTTGAAGACGCGTTCCTCGAAGCTGCGGCGTTCCAGATTGGCGAGGAAGCGGTCCTTGAACTCGGCGAAGTAGGAGCCGTAGATGTGGTAGCTGTCCGCCATATGGACATACCGCCCAACCCGGCAGGGCTTCCCGCTCAGTTCGGCGACACGCTCGGCGATCTTGGCCTGCAACTGCACCAGCGCGAACATGTTCATGAAGGCCGCTTTGTAGGCATCGTTGGAGCGGAAGCGGATGTTGGTATTCAACACATAGCCCCCGTCGTCCTCGGTCAGGCGGCACCAGATGCTCTGCAGGCAGGCCGGATCATAGCACTCGTTGTCTTCCCAGACCTTCCAGGTAATGGCCTGGGCGCGACGCGTGTGCGGGGCCTCGGCCAGTTTCTGCGCCACCAACTCGATCTGGTCGACAACGCCATCCAGTCCCGGCACCACATACGCGAAGAGACGTTCGTTGTAGGTGTACTCCCAGCGGGTATCCTCGGGGTCGTTCGGGTCGCGCACCAGGTGGTTCTTGATCCCCTCAACCACCTCCATCACGTATTCCTGCAGGTCTTCGAGCCCGCCGGGGAAGTCCTTGTGGATCATCGGCTCGCCGAGGGGATCATCGATGACGATGGTCATCGTCGCGTCCTTGCTCGGGGGATCGTCCGGCCGGTCGTACTGCGTCTCCATGATCCCGCCATGCTCATGCAGCTCGATCAGCGACTTCTCCCAAGCCTCGGCAATGGTCCGACCACGGACGAACAACACGGGGATCTCAGTCATGGTGCGTCTCCTGGAGGTAGGTCGAGTTCCGACGGGCACCGCGCCCGGTTCCCTGACAATAGACGCCATGGCGCAAAATGGCAACAGGTCGAGCACTTGCGTCTACCCACCGACGGAATGATGGTTGGGCCCGAGCATGCAACGCCACCTTCTTGTGCCGGAAAGTAGCCAAGACTATGCACAACCACTCAGAGACCATCGCCCTCTACCAACGGGCCTTCGCGGGCCAGGACTCGCGGATTCCGCTGATCGTCTCCCCGCCGTGCCAGCCCCTCCCGAAGGCGCAGGAATACGAGGCCGACACAGCGGCGGCCGTGCGGCGGGCGGCAGCAGCGGTCCTGCCGAAGGCTGAGGTGGGTTCGGACTGGCTGCCTTTCGTGAGCATCGCCAACTACCAGTGCATTCTGGTTCCCAGCTTCTACGGAGCGGAACGGATCCGTATCCCGGGCTCCTGCGACATCGTCGGGGCACTCTTCCCCACCATTGAAGATGCCGTTGCCGCCGGTGTGCCCACGCTTGAGAGTTCCCTCATGGACGAGATGATGGAGGTCCTCCAAGCTGCAAAGGGCGCTCTCCCCGAGGGCTTCTCCCTGTGCTTCCCCCCTTGCTCCTCGCCCTTTGACCTCGCCCAGTTGCTCGTCCCCGGCGAGGAGTTCCTGACCTCGCTGATCCTGAAGCCGGAGCTCGCCCTGCGCTTCCTGGAGAATCTCACCTCGCTCTGCATTCAGGTGATCGATGCCGTGCGCGCCGAACTGCGCGGTACGCCAAGCGAGTTCGTGACCAATCGCGGCATCCACTTTCCCGGCCTGCGGTTGCCCTGCGATGCCATCGTGAATCTCTCGCCCGACCTGCTCCGCCAGTTCGTGCTGCCCATCCTGGCCCGGTTCGGCGAACGGTACGGGCGCCTGATGATCCACTTCTGCACCACCCCAGCCCCCTCGGGGCACGTGCTGCCGGTGCTCTGCGAGTCACCGCACGTGGGCGGCGTGGACAACTGGCAGGGACCAGACGTGTTCCTCGGCGATTCGGCACTCGCCCGGATGCAGTCACGCGTGGCGGTCGTCGGCGATGTGGACCTCACCACCCCCGCCAGGATGGACGCGTTCCTCGCGCGGGACCCCGTCCGCGACGTCCCTCGCCAAGGGGGACGCACCCTCGTCCTGAATACCCGCGCGCCGTCCATCGACGAAGCCCGTCGGATCTACTCCGCATGGCAGGCATGCATGGTGGATGTCGCCGCCCGTTGACCCCGCCAACTCCCGATCAACGTTCTACAGCACGAGTAGCCAGGGAAAACAGACGCTTCCGGATACGTCCCGTCGGAACGAGAGTGCCGGAAGTCGAACTCCTCAACTCCCTTGACGTTCTGCACAACCAGCAGAGAAAAACGCGTCATGGCATGGAACCAGTCTGGCGGCTGGTGGTCAGTTGCATTTCGTACCATCGCCCTTGGGGCGAGGTCCGGTTCCGAAGCGGAACCCCCGGCGCGTAGAGATGGATTCCCCATGAGAGCGTGCCCCCGCCGAGTTCCGGGCTATGGTATGGGCTCTCTGTGTCTGGATTCTGTGATTAGCCAAGGAGAAGCGCCATGGCGCTGGATGTGAAGCAGATTGGCGAGCGCGTCGCCGCCGAAAGTGGGATCCTCAACGAGATCCGCCACCAGATATCCCGCGTGATCGTCGGGCAGGAACACCTTGTCGACCGGTTGCTCCTCGCCCTGATCTGCAATCAGCACGTGCTGATCGAGGGGGTGCCGGGTCTGGCCAAGACTCTGACCGTCACCACCCTGGCGCGCACTCTGCACGCCTCCTTCACCCGCATCCAGTTCACCCCCGACATGCTGCCGGCCGATATCACCGGCACTCGCATCTACAAGCATCTCAAGGATGAGTTCATGATCGAGTGGGGACCGATCTTCGCCAATATCGTGCTGGCGGACGAGATCAACCGCGCCCCCGCCAAGGTGCAGAGCGCCCTGCTCGAATCCATGCAGGAACGCCAGGTCAGTCTTGGCGGCCAGGTGCGTCACCTGGACGATCCCTTCCTGGTCATCGCCACCCAGAACCCCGTGGAGCAGGAAGGTACCTATCCCTTGCCGGAAGCCCAGGTCGACCGCTTCATGTTCAAGGTCAAGGTGGACTACCTGAGCAAGGAGCACGAGCTGGAAGTCCTGCATCGCATGGCCACCACCGAGCCGGACATGGCGGTCGATGCCGTCGCCAAGCCCGAGGACATCCTCCGGGTCCGGCGGCTGGCCGACGAGATCTTCATGGACGAGAAGATCGGCGAGTACATCGTTGATCTGGTCAACGCCACCCGCAATCCCGCCGACTACGACCTAGCCGAACTGACCGATCTGATCCGCTACGGGGCCAGTCCCCGCGCCACGCTCTTCCTGGCCATGGGTGCCCGCGGGCAAGCCCTTATGTCCGGGCGTGGGTACGTGACCCCGCAGGATGTGAAGTCCGTCGCCATGGATGTCTTCCGCCACCGCGTCGTCCCCACCTACGAGGCGGAAGCCGAGGAAAAGACCTCCGAAGAGATCGTGCAGACCATTCTGGATACCGTGGACGTTCCATGATTTCCCGCGAGCTTGCCAAGAAGATCCGCTACCTTCAGATCTTCACCAGCAAAGCGGTCAACGACAGTCTCGCCGGTGAGTACGAGAGTGTCTTCAAGGGCCGCGGCATGGAGTTCGAGGAAGTGCGCCAGTACCAGCCCGGCGACGAAGTCCGGGACATCGACTGGAATGTGACCGCTCGCATGGGCGAACCCTACATCAAGCGGTTCCGCGAGGAGCGCGAGTTGACCGTCATGTTCCTGGTCGATCTGTCCGCCTCGGGCACCTTCGGCAGCACCGACATGCTCAAGAACGACGTGGCCGCCGAGATCTGCGCCCTGATGGCCTTCGCCGCCATCAAGAACAACGACAAGGTCGGCCTGATCGTCTTCACCGACTGCATCGAGCTGTTCATCCCCCCTGGCAAGGGCGTTCCCCACGTTCTGCGCATCATCCGCGACATCCTGGACTTCAAGCCCCGCCAGAGCGCCACCAACATCGCCGAAGCCCTGGACTACTTCGGTCGCGTTCAGCGCAAGCGTTGCGTGGCCTTCGTGGTCTCCGACTTCCTCGGTGAGGGCTACGAGAAGCCGATGCGGGTGCTGGGCCGACGCCACGACCTCATCGCCGTCTCCGTTACCGACCCCCGAGAGGTCAGCATGCCCAACGTAGGGCTGGTCGAGCTGGAGGATGCCGAGACCGGCGAGATTATCCTGCTCGACACCAGTAGCGCCGCCGTGCGCGGCAACTACGAGAATCTTGGTGCCGAGCGCGCGGGACAACTCCGGGAGAGCTTCCGCGCCATGGGCGTGGACCATATCGAGACTCTCACCCACGAAGATTATGTGCACACGCTGGCGGCCTTCTTCAAGAAGCGCGAACGACTGCGTGTCAGCTAACTGGGAGCATTCTGCCCAATGAGCACGAAACTGGACCTCAGTGTCCCCGCGACCAATCCCGCACGCTCGCAGACTTCGCGTCTGGTGGGCATCCTGCTTATCCTGGTGTTGGCCTTGCAGGCCGCCCTGCTGCTCCATGCACTGCGCCGTCCCTCTGCCCAGGCAACGGGGAGCGGGACTGGACTGGCCTCGGAGCCCAGCCGCGCTCTGGCCTTGAAACTGGAGAAGCAGGGGCTCAACGAAGCCGCTTCGGCAGCTTGGGAAACCTACTTGGGAGCAACCGCCACCGAGCCAGAGAAGGCGGCGCGCATCTGGTACCGCATCGGTAGTCTGCGGCAGGAAGCCGGCCAGTTCGAACAGGCCCTCGCTGCCTTCTACCGTTCCGAAGCCCATGCCGAGAGCAAGGACATCTCCGCCGATCTGGGTCGCCGGGTGCAAGAGTGCCTCGAAGCCCTCGGCAAGTTCGCCGCTCTGCGCTACGAGCTGGCCGAGAGAGTCGGCATCAAGCCCGAAGCCAAGGATACCGGTGATGTGACCCTGGCCGAGATCGGCCCCCGCAAAATCACCAAGGCCGAACTGGATCGGCGCATCGAGGGCTTCGTGGAACGCCAGCTAGCCCAGATGGCCGGCGGCATGCCCCCGGAACAGCTGAACAAGCAGAAGGAGGCCCTCATCGCCCGGCTCGGGAATGCCAGCGAACGTCAGCGCTTCCTGCAACAGTTCCTGAGCGAGCAGATTCTCTACCTGAAAGCCCGCGAAGACAAGCTCCCCGAGAACCCCGAGGTCCGTGCCCAGTTGCTTGATGCGGAGCGCAGCATTCTCGCCAACGAGACCATGAGGCGCGCCCTGACCGAACGCATCCAGATCACCCCAAGCGACGTCCAGACCTTCTACGACGCCAGCAAGGCGCAGTTCATGACCCCCGCCCAAGCCAAGATCCGCCATATCCTGCTGCCCGACGAGGAACAGGCCAAGGCCGCCCTGAACAGCCTGACTGCAGGCAAGGACTTCGCCGAACTCGCCAAGACAGCCTCCAAGGACAAGGGCACCGCCGACCAGGGCGGCGAGCTCCCTGGGTTGCAGGCCGGTACCCCCACCGTGCCTGGCATCGGCCAGGCGCCCGAACTCGCCAAGGCCGTGTTTGCCGGTGAAGTGGGCAAGGTGCTTCCCATCCCCTACAAGACCGCCCAGGGCTGGCATGTGGTGAAGATCGACGAGCGGCAGCCCGAGAAGCAACGCACCTTCGAAGAGGCCCGCGAGGAAGCCTACTCGCGCTTGCTTTCGCGTAAGCAACAGGAGGTCCAGAAGACGCTCTTCGAGGAGCTCCGCACTCGCTATGACGTGGTCGTCCACCGCGACCAACTGGCCCCCGCCAAACCGGAGGCAGGCCCCGGAAAATGACCCTCCTGCGTATCATTGCCCTCGTGCTCGCAGTCCTCACTGCGTCCTGCGCCAAACCGCCATCGCCCGATGAACTGGACACGGCGGACGGCCTTGTGGTCGAGACGGATCGCGACCTGATCGCCGTGCGGATTCGCACCGATCACAAGTCCCTGACCATCGCCGACCGGCTCCAGCTCTGGCTGGAGGTGGATGCACGCGAGGACTTCGAGATCGATCTGCCGCCCGTCGGCGACAAGCTCCAGCAGTTCGGCATCGTGGATTTCAGCACCAAGCCACCGGTCCTCATCGAGGATGGCAAGCTCCGCCATGTGCGCCGCTATCTGTTGGAGCCCTTCCTTTCGGGCACCTACAAGATTCCCCCCATGGTCGTCAAGTACCGCACCAAGGACACGACCGACGAGTTGGCTACCATCGAGACGAAGGAGCTGACCATCGAGGTCAGGTCCGAACTCCCCGAGGACCAGCAGGGCCGTGACATCCATGACATCGAGCATAGCGTGCTCCCCCCAAAGCCACCCCGTACTGTTCTCTGGCTGAGCCTGGGCGGCGGCGCAGCGGCCCTCGCCATCCTCGCGATTTTCTTCCTTTGGTGGCGACGGCGTCAGCGGCCGGAGCAGGTGGCCAAACGCACGCCGGCCCACGAACTGGCCTACGCCGAACTGCGCGAGCTGGTGGCCGCAGACCTGGTCGAGCAGGGACTCATCAAGGAGTTTTATCACGGGGTAAGTGACATCCTCCGCCGCTACCTGGAACGCCGGTTCGGCCTTCATGCCCCCGAACGGACCACCGAGGAATTCCTCGCCGAACTCGCCACTGACGATACCCTCGTGCCCGAACATAAGACGCTTCTGACCCAGTTCCTGCAACACTGCGATCTGGTGAAGTTCGCCAAGCTCACCCCCTCCGAGGAGCAGATCCAGCACACCTTTGATGCCTGCAGAGACGTCATCGAGCAGACCAAGGAGGTGGGGGCATGACTTGGCCCGTATTCGAATCCCCCTACGCCCTTCTCCTGCTGCTCCTCCTGCCACTTCTCGTCTGGCGGCGCTTGCGTCGCCGACAGCGCCGTGCGGCCATCGGCTTCTCCAGCATTGCCCACGCCTTGCGCAGCGGCACCTCCTGGCGGCAAGTGTTCGTCGGTCTGCCCTACCTCCTCCGCCTTGCCGCCTTGGCTCTGCTGATCGTTGCCCTGGCCCGTCCCCAACAAGGCACGAACCAGGTCCGTGACGCCAGCAAGGGCGTGGCCATCGAGATGGTGGTGGACCGCTCGGGAAGCATGGGCAAGGAGATGGAGTTCGAGGGCAGCACCATGAATCGGCTCGAAGTGGTCAAGAACGTCTTCCGACAGTTTGTCGAAGGCGATGAGAAGGCGCTCGCAGGACGTCCCAACGACCTGATTGGCATGGTAGCCTTCGCCCTCTACCCCGACACCATGTGCCCGCTCACCCTCGGCCACGGTGCCCTCACCCACTTCCTCGACACCGTTCGTCTGGTCCCGGAGAGGAGCCCCGAGAATCGCACCGCCATCGGGGACGCCCTGGCTCTGGCTGGGGCCAGATTGGAGACGGCCGAGGACACCATGGCCAAGCAGACGGGCGAGGCAGAGGGCAGCTACGAGATCCAGAGCAAGGTCATTATCCTGCTCACCGACGGGCAGAACAACGCCGGGGAGAAAACCCCCCAGGATGTGGTGCCCCTGCTCAAGGAGTGGAAGGTCAAGGTCTACGCCATCGGCATTGGCGACGACAACAGCATACAGCGACAGGAGACGGCTTTGGGGGTCTTCCTGATGGCCACCAGGAACCGCGGCCCAAGCATCAACATGGATGTGCTGGAAGACCTTGCCTCCGAGACCGGTGGCAAGGCATTTCTGGCCACCGACGGGGCCTCGCTCAGGAGGATCTACGAGGAGATCGACCAGCTCGAACGCAGCGAGATTCGCTCCATCCGCTTTGTGGACTACCGCGAGGTCTTCCCCATCTTCGCCCTTGTCGCCCTGGCCCTCCTGGCGCTCGAGGTCATTCTCAACTGCACCGCATTCCGCAAGATCCCATGAGTAGCTACCAGATCCATCACGAGACCATGCTCCACCTGCTCTGGGGGCTTCCTGTCCTCGGGCTGGTCTTTGCCTATGCCGAACACCGGCGACGACAGGCGCTGGAACGCTTTGCCGAGGCGGGCATCCTCGAACGCCTGAACATCACCATCGATCCCGCCCGGCGTCGCTGGAAGGCATGCTGGCTGCTCCTCGGCTGCGCCTTCGTCATCGTGGCGCTGGTTCGTCCCGCCTGGAACCTCACCTCGAAGACCGTGCGCCGGCAAGGCCGGGATGTGGTCTTCGTCCTGGATGTGTCGCGCAGCATGCTGGCCGAGGATCTGGTGCCCAACCGTCTGGAACGGGCCAAGCTCGCGATCCTCGACTGCATCGAGACGTTTGAGGGCGACCGCGTTGGCCTCGTTGCCTTTGCCGGCACCGCCGCCGTGAAGTGTCCCCTCACCCTGGACTACGGCTTCTTCCGCATGATGCTGAGCCAGATCGATACCAACAGTATTTCGCGCGGTGGCACTGTGATCGGGGACGCCATCCGCTGCGCACGGAAGGAGGTCTTTGACAACACCAACCGCTCCTATCGCGACATCATCCTGATCACCGACGGTGGCGACCACGAGACCCTCCCCGTGGAAGCGGCCATGAAGGCGGGCGAGAAGAAGATCCGCATCCTCGCCATCGGGCTGGGCGACGAGGACGACCAGCGAGTCGTCCACATCACCGACCCCAAAACCGGTCGCAAGCAGGTTATCCAACACGATGGCAAACGGGCCGCGCTCAACCTCAATGCCGACATCCTGCGTAAGATGGCCAACGCCACGCCCGGCGGCAAGTACCTGAACGTGGCCACCGGCATGATCGATCTGGATCGCGTCTATGCCGACCTCGTCACCTCCGCCGAGAAGCGCGATGTGGAGGCCAAGACCATCAAGCGCTACGAAGAGAAATTCCAGATCTTCCTGGGGATCGGCCTCGCCCTGCTGGTCATCGAGTCCCTCCTGGGTGAGCGCCGCAAGCGGCGGCAACCGAAGGAGACGGCAGCATGAAGAGACTTTCCTTTGTCCTCCTGATCGCTCTTCTGATCGCTGGCTGTGGCGACCGCACTCCCACCGTCCGCGAGCGGCTGGAGGCGGGCAACGAGGCCTTTGCCAGCGAGGACTACGCTGCGGCTGCCGAGGCCTACGAACAGGCGTCGGTGGACGCCCCGGAGTCGCCGCACGTCTCCCTGAACGAAGGGGCGGTTGCCTACCGGAGCGAGGACCTGGCCAAGGCCCGCGAGAAGTTCGGAACCGCCATGCGCAACGCCCCCAATGCCGCCTTTGAGGCCAAGTGTCACTTCAATCTGGGCAACTGCTCGTTCCGTGAAGCGGAACGCCAGCGGGACAGCAGTCTGAAGGACAGCATCGAGGCCTACCGCGCCAGCATCAAGTCCTTCCAGGAGGCCCGAATGCTTGACTCGACCCACGAACTGGCCGCCCAGAACCTGGAACTGGCCCGCCTCCGCCTGAAGATCCTGCTCGACGAACTGCACAAGCAGCAAGAGGAGGCGAAGAAGGAACAGGAGAAACAGCAGAAGCTAGCCGACGAGCTCAAGGAACTGGCCGAACGCCAACAGGCCGCCGCCGACCAGAACGGCAAGCTGCAGGAGAGTCCTTCCCCCCAGCAGCAGGAGAAGCAGCAACTGGCCGACGAGCAGGGCAAGATCCAGCAGGAAACAGGCGAGTTGGCCAAGCAGATGGGCCAGTCCCAACCAGGCCAGCCCCCGCAGAAAAGCCCCGCCCAGCCCCATCTCCAGGAAGCTCTGCAACACCAGCAGAAGGCGGGCGAGGAGCTGGCCAAACAGGATCTGCCGAAGGCCAAGCCCAGCCAGGACCAGGCTGCCGAATCCCTGCGCAAGGCTCTCGAAAGCATGGGCAAGCCAGGAGACAAGCAGAAGCAGAAGCAGGAGAAGGAGCAGAAGGAGCAAGAGAAGAAGGACGGCGAGAAGGGCCAAGAGGGCGAGAAGAAGGAAGACAAGGACAAGAAGGACAAGGGGAAGCAGGGCGACAAGGGCCAACCCAAAGAGCAGCCAAAGCAACCCGACGAAGAGAAGAAGCAGCAGGCAACCGCCGCCAAACGCACCGCGCGCGGTATCCTCGATGATGAGAAGAAGAAACGCAGGGAGCGTAAGGTAGGGCAGGTTCAGGGACTCCCGCCCGTCGACAAGGACTGGTAGCCCACCACTCCCCCGACAGATCGCAGCATGACACATCGGCAACGCACCATCCTAGCACTCGCCTTCACGACCGTGGGCCTTGTGTCCGGAGCAACGGCACAGCCGTTCGCGGCCAAGGCGCAGGTTAGCGCGGCCGAGGTGTACATGGGAGCGCGGATCCAGCTGTACATCCAGGTCCAGGGAACCGATCAGCCCACCCGGCCCGACGTCTCGGGCATCCGTGATTTCACCGTGCGCTATGCGGGCACCCGCCCCTCTACCCAACGCCAATTGACCATCGTCAACGGTCGCCGTCGCCAGACGGTTCACCGCTCCGCCACGATCGTCTACGAGCTCGCGCCCAAGCGTGAAGGCGCCCTCACCATTCCCGCCCTGATCGTGAAGCATGGCGGCAAGGAAATCCGGACCCAGGTGATCCGGATCCAGGCCAAACGTCCGGAGAAGACGACCCAGATCAGACTGCGGGTCCGCCTCTCGCAGAAGGAATGCTACGTCGGCGAGGCGATCCGGGCTACTTGGACTCTGTACTTCAGCACCAATCTGAAGAGCCTGAATATGACCGTTCCGGTACTGAAGGACCCCCGTTTCACCGTTCCCGAATTCACGCCCGAGATCGATCCGGCTCGCCAGCGCCAGTACCGTCGGTTGCGGTTCGCCGACTTCGAGGTGATCGCCCTCCAGGGCGAAGGGACCCTCGACCGCAAACGCTACACGACCCTGTCATTCGAGAAGATCCTCATCCCCCGTGTCGCTGGCGAGTGCACCATCCCCACCAGTACGGTCTACGCGGAGGTCGTGGTCGGCAGAAAGCGTACCAACGACTTCTTCAACCGGATACGGGAGGCGACCAAGAAGATGGCCGCTCCCTCCAACTCCCCCAGCCTCACTGTCAAGGCACCGCCGACGGAGGGCAGG
>JABGQJ010000015.1 GCA_018648945.1 Victivallales bacterium | reverse complement strand
CAGCGCCTCACTCACCCGCCTAGAGAGACCTCCACGCGTGACTGAGCCATTGCTGACTGAAGATGAAGTAGCTTGACGTGGGGCTCCCCCTCCCCTATGATCTCGCGGGCAATGGCCGTTGCCGGAGTGATCTCCATGGTTGCTGAGCAGAAAGGAACGAGGCATGGAATGGTGCAGGGCCGAGGACTATCGCAGGATGAGCGAACAGGGGGCGGCGCGGATCTACGATGCGGTGGTCTCCGGCGCCGAGGGCGGCAGGCGGTTCAATCTGGGCCTGGCAACCGGCAACACCATGCTCGGGCTCTATGAACTCCTGGCGGGAAAACTCAACCGCGACCGCGTCGAGCTGCGGAATCTGCACACCTACAATCTCGACGAATACGTGGGCAGCGACGGGACAGCCGTCGGGGAGAGCCATCCCCTAAGCTACCGGCGGTACATGGAGCAGAACCTGTTTGCCGCCCTTGACCCCGCCCTGGGCTTCCGGCCCGAGCAGGCGCATTTCCCGGACCCCCTCGACCCGGCAACGTTCGACCGCGATCTTGCGGCGGCCGGCGGGCTGGACTTCCAGTTGCTCGGGGTAGGCTTCAATGGGCATATCGCCTTCAACGAGCCCATCCCCGCGGACGAGATCTCGATCGCCGCCTTTGCCGCCTTGCCGTCGCGGGTCATCACCTTGAAGGAACTCACCATCGAGACCAACTCCAGGCTGACCGCTGGCAACGACTCGGCGTTGGTGCCGAGGCAGGCCGTGACCATGGGAATGGCGCAGATCCTCGCGGCGAAGGAGATTCTGCTGCTGGCCTGTTTCCCCGAACAGGTGGTGCCTCTGCAGACCATGCTGCATGGGGCACCCACCCCGGCGCTGCCAGCATCCTATCTTCTGGCCCATCGCCACGCGGCAGTCGTCTACACGGCCGACACCATCGCCCTGGACATGCCATGAGTTGTCTGCTGAGGAACTGTCATCTCGTCTCGCCAGCCATCGAGATGCGAGGCGGTGCCCTGCTCTTCGAGGACGGCCTCATCGCGGCCGCCATTCCGGCGGGCGACACTCTCCCGGCGGCGGACCAGGTCCACGACGCGGAGGGGCGTCTGGTCGTCCCCGGCTTCATCGATATCCACTGCCATGGACGCGGGGGTGCCGATTTCTGCGACGGGACGTGGCAGGCATTCGACACCATCGGCAGAGGGAAGTTGGCCGAGGGCGTCACCGGCTTCCTGGCCACGACCTTGACGGTCGAGCTCGACCAGCTGGAGGCCACGTTCGCCGCAGCGGCCGAGTATGGGCGGCAACCGACCGGGGCAAAGCTCCTGGGCACTCACCTGGAGGGGCCGTTCATCAACCCCGATTGTGCGGGAGCGCAGAACCCCGCATTCCTACGGCTCCCAGATCTGGCGCTGGTGGACCGCCTCAACCGCATCTTCCCGATCCGCAAGGTCTCGTTCTCGCCCGAGCTACCGGGAGGGCTGGCCTTCGCCGAGGGGCTGGTCGAGCGCGGCATCATGCCCTCCGGCGCCCACACCGCCGCTGACTACGCGCAGTTTCTGGCGGCACGCGCGGCGGGGATGAAGCACCTCACCCATTTCTGCAATGTCATGACCCCGATGCACCACCTGCACTTTGGCATGGTGGGCGGGGCGTTCCGCTGCCCCGATGTCCTGGTGGAAATCATCGCTGATGGCATTCATCTCTGTCCCGAGATGATCGAGATGATCTTCGCCCTGAAGACTGCGGACACGATCATGCTGATCACCGACGCCATGCGGGGCGCGGCCATGCCGGATGGCGACTACGAGCTTGGCGGCCTGCCGGTGAAGGTCGTCGAGGGCAGAGCCCAGTTGGCGGACGGACGGGTCGCCGGCAGCACCGTGCAGTTCCACCGGGCCTTGCGACACGTTCGCGAGATCACCGGCCTACCCATGCGCGAACTGCTCAAGACCACTGCCTGGAACCAGGTTCGCTCCCTGCAACTCGGTGCCTTCGGCTCCCTTGCCGTCGGCAGCGCCGCCGATGTAGTGGTCCTGAACGACGAAGGCGAGCCCGTTCAGGTCTGGGTCGATGGCAAGCGGCGGCGCTAGCCTGTCATTCCCCGGCTACTTCGGCGGGGGTTGCAGCACGCGGTAGACCTCGCGGCGCAGGGCGCGCATCGCGGCAGTGACAGCCTCGTAGGGCTGGTCTCTCTCGTTGACCAGACCGAAGTTGTTGTTCTCGCCGTCAAAGCGCCCTTCCGGGGGCTGATCCACCCACTGGAACCAGTGGTGGCCCACGAGCCAGGGCTTGTCGATCACCTGCCGGGCGTAGGCTTCGTAGCGTGCAGCCCGGGTCTTCTGGTCGGGCAACGTCGGGTAGATCGGGGGCCACGAGTTCGGCAACCCCACATCGGCAGCACGGTACCCCCATTCGGAGACCAGGATGGGCTTGCCACAGACTCGGTAGTGTTCGGCGAGGAAGCCGTCGATGCTCAGATGATCGGGCGAGAACCCGCGCAGAATATGGCGCCAGGGCCCGACGTCGTAGAAGTTGATGCTCATCACATCCACATGCTTCGCTGCCGCGCGCAGGACGGCTGGCGGGGTGAGCTGACTGATGAAGCGAACGCCGAGGTTCAGGTGGTTGGGATCGACCTTCCGCAGTTCCTCGCCAGTGACCGCGAAGAAGCGGTCCGCCACGGTGCCGGCCCAAGCGAGGCGGGTGGCCATGGCTTCGGCGGTGGTGCCAGGCAGAACGTCCAGCGTGAGGAGAGCATCCCACGAGTCCGCCTTCAGCGCCAGTTTCTCGCGGAGTCGGGCGAGCGTTCCGTAGCGTTGGCGCAGGAAGGAGACGAGGGCGACCTTGGCCGGGGCAGTCGCTGGCAGTTTGAGGAACTGGTCGAAGAGGTGGCCGCCGCGGTGGTCGGGCCCCCACTTCATCTCATTGGCAAGCCAGTAGCCCAACAGGTGCGGATCATCCTTCAGAGGCAGGGCGACTTTGCGGACCTGCTGCTGCACGAACAGCCGGAACTGGTCGGAGAAGATGTCCGTCCAGTTCCCCTTCAACCAGTCCTGCCCCCCGACTCGCAGGGCCACGGTGTAGGGCAGGTCTCGGCGGAGCGCCTGCCAGTCGCTCCAGCAGCCCACGGTGTTCACCCCCCACTCGCGGCAACGCGTGACCTGGGCCGCCGCCCACTTCTCCCGTGTCCCATAGATCTGCTTGCAGGTGTCCAGGTAGTGACGCTTCCCACCCCGGGTGGCGGTGCCGTTCATGCGGATGCCGTTGACGCCAACCGAGAAGAAGGGGTGCCCGTCCGGAGTCGCCAGCCACCAGCGCTCCTCGATCTTCTGGACACGGAAGAACCCGGTGGCCTGGAGCTTGACCGGACGGAAACCACCGAAGCGATCCAGTGGGGGGCCTACGGCGGGGGCCTGCGCCAAGGCCGCTGGCGCGGCCAGCAGAGACAGGCAGATCCCTGTTCCTCTCTGCCAGATTCCGCGCCTCCCGCGCCTCGTGGTCATTCGCCCGGCAGCTTGGCTGCGGGGGCTTCCGGCAGCGGGCCCAGTTTGACCTCAGGCACAACTGCTCCTGCGGGGGCGGGCATGGGGGGGATGACGTCCGGCGAGGCGGGAGCGAGATCCTCCGGAAGCTCGGGCTTGTCCTCTTCCAGGGGTGTCTGCCAGCTCGCCTTCGTGGACCTGACTCGCACGGAGTCCGGCACTCGCTTCACGGTGAGCGGCTTGGTTGCCAGCGGTTGGGTCTCGTTCGCCAGATCGACGGTGATGTCGGTGCCGCCAGGCAGCAGCTCCGCCCGCCCCTTCACGGTCCTGCCATTGACGGTGACTTGAACGTCGTAGTTGCCGTGGAAGGCGCGGATCCAGGCTTCCCCGCGCTCCGCCGTCGTCAAACCGGCCTTCGTGCGCCAGGTCTCGTCGAGCAGTTTCTCAAGCATCTCGCCCGAGGGTTTGGGCGTCATGTCGGCTCGATACAGGGCGGCACTGGGTTTGGGTGCCTCCGCTTCCCAGATGTTGGCGAAGCTCACGCCGAGTACGTGCTCATGCGAGAAGAAGGAGATCAACAGATCGCGCAACATATGGGCCTGGGCTGCCTCGCGCGCCACATCGAGCTCCAGGGAGGCGATGTAGACCGGCATGCCCGCCAGCTCACGCCCGACAACCTGCAAGCGCTCGTCCATGGCCTGCGGTGCCGTATAGGGCTGAGTGAGGCGGGCATCCAGAACCAGCCCGTCCACTCTTGCCTTCTCCAGTTCCAGCCATTGAACCAGTTCCACAGTTTCGGAAATGTGGTTCGAAGTGGGTTCCATGAGGCCGCGGACGTCGCTGAGGAGAAGTGGCGTCTCTGCGCTCCCCTGGTTGGCCGCCACGAAGGCGGAGGGCAACAGATCGACCCCGGCCGCGTCATAGACTTCATCATAGGCAAGGGGCCCGAACAGCACTTCCCAGCGATCCACCAAGCCGGCGTACTCCTGGGTCATGCTGCGGATGTGAAGGAGCAGGCGACTGCTCAGGGCTTTGGCCTCCATCTGGCGGTAGCGTGCCGGATCGGGCAGGAACTCGAAGGCGGGACAGAGCAAGGCGTGCCCATGCACGGTAAGGCCGTTGGCCCTGGCCAACCTGACAGCGTGCTTGGCCAGATCCTTGCCCCAGAGGTCGTGCTCCTGCCACATCAGGGCCGCCTCCAGCGTAACGGTGTCGAACATGCCCGAGGCGAGCACCTTCTTCCGGTAGGCGGGGAGATGGACGCGAGCCTCGCCCAAGCGCTCGTTGAGCAGGTCCAGCCGGGAATGGATGAACCCGTCCCGGACCAACAGGGGGGCCTTGGCCTCGATCCCGATCGAGAAGGGCCGGTCCAACTGGCTCAGCCGGACCTCGGCACCGGAGACCGGCTCCGTGCCATCATGCACGGTCACCCGCACGGGGCTCTGCCGGATCTGGGCGATGCGGGTAAGGGCAGCGTTCCGCCAGTCCTTGTCGTAGAAATCCCCGCCAAACACGGGCTCGACGGTACTCGGGAGGGACTTGGGATCGACCCGCGGGGAGACGGCGATCACGTGGATATTGCGCAACTGAACCGAACCGAGTTCCTCGGCTAGATGGAAGGTCAGGGCGCTGGCCCCGGCGGCCAGGTCCTCATCCACGGGTACCGCCACCTGCACCTTGTTCCAGGTGTTCACTGGCTCGGCCAGGCGCAACGAGAGCATCTTCGGCCAGGGCTGCGTCTCCTTCTGCCAGTAGAAGTGGAAGGCGTACCGCTTCGATACCTTGTATTCGAACGAGATGAAGACGCGCTCGCCCTTGAGCAACTGGTCGCCAACGCGTTGGCGCAGTTCCAGGTACCAGGGACGCTCGCAGGTCTTCTTGCAGGTAACCGTCAGGACGCTGGGACCGACGCCTCTGAGGGGCGGCGTCAGCTTGAAATCGCCAAAGCCGCCGCTGTCGCGCGTCATCCAGCCCACTGGGCCGGTCTTGGACTGGTCGAACGCCCCGTTGGTGATGACCGACCGGCCCTTGGGCAAGGCAGCGGTCTTGGCCGGTGCCCCGAGGACCGTGCCGAACACCGCCAGCATACCTGCTGAGAAAAAGAGGACACAGCGTCTCATTGGGGGGGTACTCCAGAAGCGGCCCGTCAGCCGGACACGACGGGCACATCTTTGCCCGTACGGGCGGATTCGTAGATGGCGAGGATGAGATCCACCGCCTTGCGGGCGGATTCGCCGATGATGTAGGGGTCGCGGTCTTCCTTGATGGCCTGCACGAGGTCGTTGACCAGGAACTCGTGCC
Organism: Victivallales bacterium; assembly: GCA_018648945.1. The sequence continues at coordinate 20,850 of JABGQJ010000015.1, read as the reverse complement.
CCTGCGAGCCGACGGCCTTGTTGTCGCCTGTGGTGCCCTCTTCCACATCCTGCGCATCGGGCTCGACATTCTTCGCTCGCGCATCCGCTTCCTCGGCGGTGGCCCAGCGAGTGATCTTGTTGCCGGTGGAGATGATCGTTCCCACGTCGCCATGCAGCTCGATGCGGCGGGTCTCGCCAGGATTGCAGGAGGTGGTGCCGATGATCGTGCCGAAGGCCCCGCTCTTGAACTGCAGGCAGGCCACGCAGGTATCCTCCACCTCGATATCCCGCACCTTGTGTTCGGCGCGGGCGAACACGCGCTCGACGTCGTCATTCATCAGCCAGAGCAACAGATCGATCCCGTGGACGCCTTGGTTCATGAGGGCACCGCCGCCATCCAGAGCCCAGGTACCGCGCCAGCCAGCACTCGCGTAGTAGGCGCGCGACCGGTAGTCCTTCAGGAACGCATCGCCAAGGGTCATCTCACCGAGCTTGCCGCTGGCGATGGCCTTGCGAATCTTGATATTGTCGGGCTGGGTGCGGCTCTGGAACACGCAGCCGAGCTTGACGTCCGCCTTGCGGCAGGCGGCAACCATCGCCGTCATCCTGTCGCGGTCGATATCCAGCGGCTTCTCGCAGAAGACGTGTTTGCCCGCCTCGGCAGCGGCGATGGCGCACTCCGCATGCAGACCGGAGGGGGTGCAGACGCAGACGACATCCACCTTGGGATCGGCCACCATCTGCAGGTAGTCGGCATAGAAGGCGATGTCCCCATGGGCAGCGGCGAACGCCTTCCCCTTCTCCTCGTCGATGTCGCAGCAGGCTACCAATTCCGCCTCGTCGCAGGCCTTGATGCCCTTGACATGGGTTGGTGCGATCACGCCGCAGCCGATGATGCCGAAACCAAATCTGCCGTCTGTCATGGGTCGCGTCCTCGTAACGTTTCCACTTGCGTGCACCGAGAGCTACTCTGCAGCCTCTAGGTCACATGTGATGTCATAGGTTGCCGAACGGATACCGAAGGCGGTGGGGGCGGAGAACCGCGTGATGGCCTTCAGGAGGCCTGCCGCGCGCCTGTCGATCGCTGGCACGCCGGAGCGGCGGACAATCCGCTTCGAGATCACGCTGCCATCGGAGCGAATGGTGAAACGGACAACCACCCTCCGACCGCTGCCGGTGAGTTCACTGGCGGAGAAGCTGTCGCTCCACCTCGCTGCCACGACCCGCATGGCGGCGGCATCGAACTTGTCCTGCTGGATCGTCTCGGCGGGACCCCGGTTCGGGCGGGAGACAGGCGAGTTGATGCGGACGCCCCCGGCAGCTTTCCGGAACTTCCTGGTAAGCTGATCGACATCGACGACGGGGGTCCGGGGTCTGGACTTCACCTGCTGGAAGTCCGGGCGTTGCCGGATGTCCTCGACCTTGGCAAGTGTCCACTTCTTCTTGGGCTTCTTGATCTCGACCTTGGGCTTCTTGATCTCGGCCTTGGGCTTCTTGATCTCGGCCTTGGGCTTCTTGATCTCGACCTTGGGCTTCTCGATCTCGGCCTTGGGCTTCTCGATCTCGGCCTTGGGCTTCTCGATCTCGACCTTGGGCTTCTCGATCTCAATGGGCGGAGAGACCGGTCCCGGATCGTCCAGTGCCTTGGCAAAGACAAGCTCGACCTTCATGCTCGGCGGCTGCGGTTTGAGCGGCTCAAGCTTGAGAAAGCGGCCCCAGAGAATCGCGCCCAATACCACCACATGCAGGCATACCACCACGACCGGAATGATCCGGCTGGCAACGGGGGTGCGGGAAATGTGGTTGGCGTAGCTCATGTTTCCGGTTGGGTAACGAGCGAAACAGTGGTGATGTTGGCTTTGTAGGCGGCCTTCATGATCGCCATCACTTCGCCGTATTGCCGACTCTCGTCTCCTCGGATCAGCACCTTCACGTCCGGGCGGAGGCCCTGCTCCAGCACCAGGCGTTCGGTTAGCGCTTCCAACCTCACCGCCTCCTTGTGCAACCAGATCGTGCCATCCTTGGCGAGGTTGATCATGATTGGCTCTTCCTTCTCCTCAATGGGGGCCCCCGTCGACATGCTGGGGGGCGAGACATCAGTCTCGTATTCGAGGGTCGGCGCGGTGATCATGAAGACGATCAGCAGAAGGAAGGTCAAGTCCATCAACGGCGTGACGTCAATGTCGTTGATGGTTCGGAGCCCGGTTCTTCGGTTGCGTCTGCGTGCCATGCTCTACTCCCCGCGGTAGCTCGGGGTCTCGTCGATCTTCACCAGCGCGATGAAAGCATCGACGAAGTTCTCCATCTCGTTGCAGGTCTTGAGGACGGTGTTGGAGATCGCGTTGTTGCCGGCCAGAGAGGGGATGGCCACAACCAGACCGACCACCGTGGTCAGCAGTGCCCCACTGACGCCGGGGGCAATGACGGAGATGTCCGGCCGGCCAGCCTGGGCCATGCCGATGAAGGACAGCATCACCCCCCAGACCGTGCCCAGCAGCCCCAGGTAGGGGCTGATGCTGACAATGGTCCCCAGCAGGCCGAGCCGTTCCTCCAGCTCCATGCTCTTGGCATCGACGATGCGGTCCATGGTGCTCCGCACCTTGTCGATCTCGCCGGGGGAAAGAGGGCGGGGCAAACGCCGCGCGCGGTACACGTCCTCCGCCTCGTACTCGGAGACCCCGAGCACGGCGATCAACTCGCGCACGCCTTCCCGGTAGACCTCTGCCACGGGGCCAGTGTACTCATCGACCTGCAACGCCATGCCCAGCGCCGAACGCTCCCGTTCGAACTGCCGCATGAAGCGGGCAATTCCCCGGCGCACCTGCATCAGGGACCAGCCTTTTTCGCACATGATACTCCAGGCGTAGACCGAGAGCACAAGCAACAACACAACGATGAACTTGGCAAAGCCATCGCTCTTCTCAAAGGCATACATGACCGAGGTCTGGACTTCAGCGGGAAGCACCAGCATAGAGCTATCTCCTACGACCGCAACGCAACGTTTCACTCAATATGTGGGCGGGCCAACACGCAGGCAAGCCGCCAGCCGAGCAAATGTCTCGGGGGGCAGGCGTTCGGCCCGAATATCCTCGTCGATCCCCAACTCCCGGAAGGCACCAATCACGTTCTCCTTGCCGTACACACCAGCCAGCACCCGCAGGGCCTTCTTGCGGCGTTGAGAGAAGGCGATCGTCGCCACCCGCCCCGCCTGCCGCTGCAACTCCAGGTCCACCTGCTCGGGAAGACTCGCCAGCCGGACATAGGCCGAGGCTACGTCTGGCGGCGGGAAAAAGACACTGCCCGGCACAATCCGCAACACATCCACGGCATAGCGCAGTTGGATGCGCACACTGAGAGCGCCATAGGCCTTCGTGCCTGGCTTTGCCGCCAGGCGTTCGCCCATCTCCCGCTGGAGCAGGACGAAGCAGGCGCTGGCCTGGGGAGCGGTTTCCAGCAAGCGGGCCAGAAAGACGGAGCTACAGGCATAGGGCAGGTTGGCGATACAGCGAAACGGCTGGTCCCCCATAAGTTCGTGGTAGTCCACCTTGCAGGCATCGCCCTGCACCAGGCGGAAGCGTTCATTCCCGCCAAGGGCGCCGGTCAGATAAGCCACGAACCGGTGGTCGAGCTCCACCGCTGTCACCCGGCACCCCGCCGCCAACAGCTTGCGGGTGAGGACACCGGTTCCGGGCCCAACTTCGAGGATGGCTTCCTGCGGCTGCGGGGCAGCCTGCCTGACCATTGCGGCCAGCATGTTGTCGTCGACCAGGAAATTCTGGCCGAGTTTGCGGCTGGGGTGGACCCCCAGGGATTCGAGCACGGCGAGGAGTTCAGTCTTAGTCATGGTGTCTGCGCGGCGGGGAGCTGTGCATGGCGCTCGGCGCACCGACGCATGCGCTGAAGCACGGCGTCGCGATGGCGGAGGATGCGTTTGCGGGACCACCTCAGATCAAGGTCGCGGTAGGGCGCGCACGAGAGGGTTTCCGTGCAGATACGGATTCTCAGGCCTCTGGTCGGCATCCCAGGAGGCAACCGTCCCGCCCCCGGGGACCTGCGCGGGGTCGGCGGTGCCGACGGTCAGACCGAGGCGCAGGAGAGCCCCGCGGAAGGACGCGTTGGTGGCGGTGGCAAGGAGCACGCCGTTGCTCGACAGAAGACGAGTGAGCCGACGCAGGAAATCGATGGAGAAGAGCATGACATTCGCTTCGACCGACCGGGGTTCCACGAGAATCACACGCGCCTTCCCTCGCACGCGGAAGATGTTGCGCCGGGGGTCGCCCCAATGGACGGCAGCGGAGCCCTGGGGAGTGCTGAGGTCCAGCCCGGCGCCGAGGATCGCCAACTGTTGACCGAATTCCGGGTTCCGCCGCCGCAGAACGGCGATCAGGGACCGATCCCAGCCGAATCCGGCGAGGCGCAGGCGATCCGCGGCAAGCGCCAGCAGTTCGGGTAGGGCATCCACCAGCAGCGTGTCCAGCCCAAACCCCACATCCAGTACCGCCAACGACTTGCCGGGCACGACCTCCGGCAAGCGCACGGCGGCCAGCAGGGGCGTGGCCACGTTGACCCGAGGCACCGGTGGGCCATGATCGATGGGCGGCAACATCTGCTGCGTCTTGCCGACCTCGCGATCCGCCGAGGGGAGAACGGGCTTGGGGGTCAGCAAATCGCCTTGCCGCCAGCCCTTCTCCTCCATCCGCTGCACGACGTACTGGCGGAATTGCCCCTTGCCAAGCCACCACTTGGGGGCCAGGAGAGACTGGGGCGGCGTATCGCTGGCCAGACGCAGCACGGGCCACTTCGGAGGAATCCGCCGGAGCACGTCGATCAGGGCTTCGGCGTACTGGTGCTCGTCCAGCACGCGTACGCGTCCAGCCCGCCATGCCTTGGCCAGTTCGGTCCCCTGCACGATGTGCAGATTGTGGACCTTGATGCCCGAGCAGGGCCAGCCAGCGAGTCGGCGAGCCGTCTCGCGGTATTTCTCGGCATCCTCGCCGGGCAAGCCGAGAATGATGTGGGGGACCACGGGCAAACCGCGCGCGGCCAAGGCCCGAACCGCGCGCTCCGAACAGGCGGCATCGTGCCCGCGCCGGATGGCCTGGAGCGTCTGGTCATGTACCGTCTGCACACCCAGTTCGACCCAGACGTCGTGGGACTCGGCCAGCTCGCTCAGCAGATCGAGCGTCTCCTCGGGCAGGCAATCCGGACGGGTCGCCACGGTTATGCCCCGGAACTCGCCGGCAGCGAGCGCCTCCGCGAAGAGTTCCCGAAGCCTGCCGACCGGCGCATTGGTGGAAGTGAAGGCCTGGAAGTAGGCCATGAAGGCCGTAGCCCCATAGCGCTCGCGAGCAAAGGCGACGCCGCGCCGCACCTGCTCGCCCAGCGGCAACTCGGTGCCGCCCAGATGGGCAGCGCGCCCCCCCAACTCCCCGCAGAACGCGCAACCACCGGAACCATCCGGGTTGCGGTTGGGGCAGGAAAGGCCCAAATCGAGGGGCACGCGATGCACCGGCTCCCCATACCTCTCCCGCAGGAAGCTGGCATAGTCACGGAACGGGCTGTCTTGGCTGCTTTCAGTCATGCTCCGGAACCATCACCCACGGCAGTCGCCCGCCAGGGGCCGGTGCGTGAAGGCACGGCGGCCATCGGCGTAGTCGGCCACCGTCTGCCCCGTGCCCTTCAGTTTCCACTTGTAGATCATCAGCCCCTCAAGACCAACCGGGCCGCGGGCGTGAATCTTGTTGGTACTGATTCCGACCTCGGCCCCGAGACCATAGCGGAAGCCATCGCTGAACCGGGTGCTGCAGTTCCAGAAGACATTCCCCGAATCGACCAGGTTCATGAAGGTCTCCGCTGCCTCTGCGCGGCCGGTGACGATCACATCGGTATGCCCCGATCCGTACTGGTTGATATGGTCGATTGCCGCAGCCATATCGTCCACAACGCGGATGGCGAGCGTGTAGTCGAGATACTCCGTCTGCCAGTCCTCTTCCGTGGCGGGCTGCGCGTCGATCAGGGCGCAGGTGCGTTCGCAACCGTGCAGTTCGACGTTCTGCGCGGCCAGGGCCGCCGCCACTTGGGGCAGGAAATCAGCGGCGACCGCCTCGTGCACGAGCAGCGTCTCCGCCGCGTTGCAGACGGCCACGTACTGGCATTTGGAGTCGGTGGCGACGGCAGTCGCCATGGCCAGGTCCGCTGCTGCATCCACGTAGACATGGCAGATGCCATCCGCATGGCCCAGCACGGCGATGTTGCTGTGATCCATGATGTAGCGGACAAATTCATTCGAGCCGCGCGGGACGATCAGGTCGATGCAATCGTCCAGCTTCAGCATTTCGGTCACGTCGGCCCGGGTCTCCAGGATCTGAATCCAACCGTCGGGCACTCCCGCCGCCACGCTCGCCTCGCGGATCACTTGCGCCAGCGCGCGATTGGTCTCCAGGGCCTCGCTGCCGCCCTTGAGAAGAACGGCGTTGCCGCTCTTCAAGCAGAGGGTGGAAATCTGCACGAGGGCATCGGGGCGGGACTCGAAGATGACCCCGATGACCCCGATGGGACAGCTAACCCGGTACAAATCCAGACCCTCGTCCAATTCCGTCGCTCCCAGCATCTCCCCCACCGGATCGGCGAGCCGAGAGAGACTGGCAATGCCCTCGATCACGCCCTGCAGCTTCGCCTCGTCGAACTTCAGGCGCTTGAGCAACGGGGCAGCCAAGTTCTCCGCCGCCGCGCGCGCCAAGTCGGCGCGATTGGCGGCCAGAATGGAGTCGGCGTGCGCCGCCAGGGCCTCGCCGATGGCGGTCAGGGCTCGGTTTTTGGTATCGGTATCGATGGCGGCCAAGGGAATCGACGCAGCTTTGGCCGCGCGCGCCAGATCGGCAGTGGTCATCGTGGACTCCCGGATCGAGGGATGGGACTATTGGCAGAACATGTTTTACATCCAGAATATAGGAAATGGGACGGGCGCTTCAAGCGATGGGCGCTCCCGCACGTCGGTCAATGGGTGAGGAGGCGGCAGAAATGCGGTCAGCGGGCCGCAGTGCCCGCGCCCACTACCACCTCGCACGGTTGCAGGGAACAGGCTTCGGGCTACGGTAGATGCATATAGACCAGCTACGCATGCGAGCACCAGAGGCCAGGCCCATGAACAACGATCCCGCCCCCCGTCGCATCCTGGTGGTCGAGGACGAACCGGACATGGCTCGGGTTCTCCAGTTCAACCTCACTCGCCAGGGGCACGAAGTGGCCCATGCGGGTCGACTGGCGGCGGCTGGCGAACAGGTCGCCAACGGAGTCTTCGACCTGATTCTACTGGACCTGCGCCTGCCCGACGGCTCCGGCCTGGACTTCCTGCGAAGCCTGGATAACCCTCCCCCGGTCATCGTCGTCAGCGCTTTGGGCGATGAAGCGACCGTGGTCGAAGCACTCCATCTCGGGGCCGAGGACTTCGTCGCCAAGCCGTTCCGCATCCGCGAACTGCTGGCGCGGGTGGCGGGGACCTTGCGGCGGCACGCGGCGGCGGTCACTCCAGCTGCCGAGGCGGACGAGGACAGGCTCTGCGACGGCAAGATCCTGCTGAATCTTGCCACCCGTGAAGTGGAGGTCGATGGCGAACTGGTGAAGTTCACTCGCTCCGAGTTCCGCCTGCTGTTGCACTTCCTTCAGAACCCGGACCGGGTCCTGACTCGCAAGCTCCTGTGCGACGACGCCTTGGAAGCAGGGGGAAGCGTGCAGGAGCGGACCATCGACGCCCATGTCCGGACGATTCGCCGCAAGCTCGGCGACCAAGGGCAACGCATCGCCACCGTCTGGGGCGTCGGCTATCGATTCGTGGCACCCGAGGCCGCTGAATGAAGGCCCCCAGGCGACGTCTGGCCGTGCAGCTGACCCTCGTCTGCGGGACGCTGGTGGCAGTCTGCCTGGCTCTGGCTGTTGGCCCGATGCTGATCAACACCCGGCGCAACTACGTCTCGCGGGCCACTGCCCAGTTCGAGCGCCAGCTCGCCCGCCTGCACAAGGACTTGGTCGTCGCTGCCGCGCGCGATGACCACGATCAGTTGGACCTGCTCTGCAACGAGCTGAATGGCGACTACCAGGGCCGGGTGTCGCTGATCGCCCCGGATGGGTCGATCATGGCCGACAGCATGAGTGCCCGATGCGTGGCAATGGCCCGCCGGGACTGCATCCCGGCCATCCGTCATGAACGCAGGAAGATGCTGGAACGCGCCCAGCCATTGAGCGACACCGTGGCCATTCGCCTCCGTACCCGCCTCGGGGCGGTGGGACCGGCAACCGTGCGCTTGGCGCTGCCAATCCAGCCGGTTCGGGAAGAAATGCGCAAGCTGGGCCAATGGCTGCTCGTGGCGACCGTGCTGGCCATGGCAGCCGCCGTCCTGGCTGCGGTCATGGTCTCCCGACGTATCGCCCGGCCCGTCGAGCAGATGACCAGCCTCGCCGAACGAATCGCCACCGGCAATCTGGAAAGCAAGGCCCCCATGGTTGGCGGCGCCAGTGAGATTGGGCGCTTGGCGGAGGCTTTGGGTGCCATGCAGCAGAGCCTGCGCCAGAACATGAGCGACCTGCGTCGGGAAAGAAACCAGGCCCTCGCCATCGTCGGGGCCATGGCCGATGGCGTGCTCGCCCTGCAAGCCGACGGTCGCACGCTGTTTGCCAACCAGGCGGCTGGCGAGCTGCTCGGCACGGAGATCCCCAACGACACCCCGCTGGCCGACCTGACCCTTCCGGAACCCGTGCGCCAACTGGCCCGCCGGGTGCTTGATTCCCAAACTCCTGCCGAGGAAACGCTGGGGGACGAACGCCGGGGGGAACGCGTCATCGGCATCGCGGGCACACCCGTGCCGACGGACCGGAGCAGTGGCGGGGCGGTGCTCGTCCTCCGCGACATTAGCGAAGCCCGGCGAGCCGCCGCCTTGGGTCGCGAACTGGTCGCCAACGCGTCCCATGAGCTTCGGACACCGCTCGCCATCGTGGAGTCAAGCGCGGACACGCTACTGGGCGCGGTCGACGAACTGCCTGCCGACCTGCGTGAATTCGTCGATATCATCTCCCGCAACAGCCGCCGCATGGCCGGCCTGGTCAACGAGACGCTGGAACTCTCCAAACTGGAATCCGGCGGCGAGACGCAATGGGAGCACGCAGACCTGGCCGACCTCGCTCATGGCGCCATCGACCCATGCCGCCCCTGGGCTGCCGCCAAAGGGCTGGACCTCCAGATCGATCTCGCGGCCCAAGCCCCGGTGCAGGGCGACTGCTCCCACCTCGCCAGCGCTCTCCGCAACCTGCTGGAGAACGCCATCCACTACACCCCCGCAACTGGTCGCATCGGCGTCTCCCTGACCTTGGCGGAAGGCCATGCCTCCTTCTCCGTGAGCGATAGCGGCCCCGGCATCCCCGAGGCCGACCGCAAGCGCATCTTCGAGCGCTTCTACCGGGGCGACGAAGCCGCCTTGAAGCGCGCCGAAGGCAGTGGCCTGGGCCTGGCCATCGTGCGCCGCGTCGCCGAGCTGCACGGTGGCACGATCAGCGTAGAAAGCACGGTCGGGCAAGGCAGCACCTTCACCCTCCGCATCCCGCTCGCCTGATGGCGAACGTTACCGGTCTGGGTGTCAGGCAATACCGACCTATGCCACCAGAGCCGATTCCCGGAGAAGAGAAGCGATTCCGAGAGCAGGGATGGGCTTCTTTACGCCTCGACCACAGTGAACCCGTCGAAGGACTCGACGTCGATGGTGCGGCGGCGACAGTGATCGCCTTCGTTCTCCCAGATGGTCAGGGGGGAAGTGGCGTCGGTCTGACCGCATAGTTCGCAGTGCAGGCGACCGTCGGCACACTGTGCGTGGACCAAGGCGGAGTTCAACAGATTCCTGCAGAGCACACTGATGCCTTCCCGGCTGGTGAATTGCGGCTCCCAGCCGTCCAGGCCATTGACGATGCCAGCCACAATCGTCTCCCAGTCGGCCGGGCTGATCGCGTCCACGCGTTCCTCATGCGCCATGATGTTGCCGTAGGCCAGACTGTCCAGTCCGAGATGCACGTTCGCGATGCCGCGCTCTGCGGCGCGGCGGGGTTGGGACTGGGCCGCTTCGCCGTGGAACGGGGTGTTACCGTGCAGGATGTCACTGAGCATATGGGTGCTGCCGAGGTGCGCGGCACTGATGCCCACCATGGTCAGGCCGGGGTGCTGTGGGCAGTGATCGATCACCAACCCATGCCGCCCATTCGTGCCTCGGCAATCGTAGGGGCGGGGGCGCCAGACGGGCTGGTTGCCATAGAGCTGGCCCACGACACTGTTGTTGCAGGGCAGGTCCACGCCACGGGCCAGGAACTCCGGCACGGCGCGCCAGCCGATCTCGCCGAAGTGGGCATTGAGGATGCGCCCGGGCGTGATCCCGGCGCGGGCGAACGTGGCGTCCATGCGCGCGAAATTCCGCTTCACGGTAGCATCGTCCAGGTCGCGACCGCTGATGTGGTCCAGGGAAAGCCCTTCGAAGAGGGTGTGCTGGCCACCGTCCGACAGGTCGGGCTTGTCCGCAAGCAAGGCATAGGGCTGGTACTTCGGGCTGGCCTTGTAGAAGTCGTCCCGGAAGGCGTGCATGGAGAAATCGGCCCCGCCCTTGTCGAACAACCGCTTTGCGGCGGCCCAGTCCGTGGGTCCCAGTTCGTCGATGAACAGGCCGACGTTGGGGCTGATTCCGTACCGGTTCAGCACATCGACGTAGGCAAACGAGCCATAGGTGCCGTTGCAGTCATCGAAACGCGCCGAAACCATGGGAGGAACAGAACGCATCGGGAATGGTTTGGCCGCGACCCAGACAAGCGAACGCCACATGAGGCCATCCAGCCCGCGAACGTGGCCGAAGACCTCTTCGCTGTACAGCTCCTCGCCGGCTCCGAAGAAGACGACCCGCCCTTTGTCCACCTGCATGCTGGCAACGATGCAGGCCCCCATCCCGTCGGCGACAAGCGGCACGATGCCGCCGTCATCGGTCGGCAGTGACAGCGTGGCAAGGGGGGCTGTCAGCGGCACTTCCTCGCCCTGCTCGTGCCCGAAGGTGATGAAGTCCGGAGCGGCGGGAAAACGGAGCACGTCTGTGGTGCCAGGTACGCCGCCGCTGGGAAGCAGCGTCCGCAGGGCCTCGGGCCAGGTCGCCATCTCCCGGTCGAAGGTCAGCAAGCCAGCGCCGTCTCGCACGGCCGCCGCCAGTTCGTCGGCGAGCGCTGGCTTCATGGCCGCTCCCGCGCCGTCGTGAGCCAGCACATAGGCGGCACGCTCGCTCACGTGGGCGGTGGGCAGCGTGCAGTAGTCACGGCACTCGAGCACCTCGTAGGCCACGCCAAAATGGTCGAGCGCGGGGAATACGGTCTGCGCAGCACGGGTGCGGTCCGCGACCCGGGCACTGTCGAGAATCACCAGAACACTTCGGTTTCCAGCTGCCATGGCACGATGTCCTTCCTCAGATTGGGGCAAACCGCCTTGCCCCTGGGCATTCACTCCACGCTGCGGAGATTGTAGCAGCGCAGGCTGTTGTTGACGCGTAGATACAGCCGCCGGTCGTGGATGACCGGATGGGCCCAGACATTGGCCTTCTTACCGTCGGTCAGGCGCAGCTGTCCGCGCGTCTCCAGCGCGTCTGCTGTGGCCTCCAGCAGGAGAAGCATACCCCGTTCACTCTGGGCATACACACGGTCATCGGCCCAGACTGCGGAGCCCTTGGGGAAGCCCTTCAGGGAGGCCAGCACGCGGCCCGTTGCCCAATCCACCTGCGCCCAATCCCGGTTCTTCCGGTAGCCGGAGCCGATCAGCCGGTTCCCGGCCAACACCATGGCCCCATGGCAGTTGTCATGGGGGATCTCCCAGCGCTTGGCGACCTGGATCCTCCCGTCCACGATGGCTACCCGGTAGAGGAAGCCCCCGCAGTCCGGCGCCGAAAAGAACACCTCGTTGCCACGCACGATGGGGATGGCCCCGATCACTTCGTGCCGAACCCGTAGCTCCTTGGTCCAGACCAAGGCGCCGGTCTTGGCGTCGACCAGCAAGAGATGCCGGGACGATGCGGTGGCCAGCAGTTGCCGGTCGCCGACGGTGAGCAGGACGGGTGAGGCATACCCCGCCTTGTCCGTGTCCGCCACCGGGGGATCGACGGGCTTCCCGCCGAATTTCTGGGTGCGCTGGAATCGCAGGGGTGGCGACTGCCAGAGTAGCTTGCCGGTCTTGGCGTCGAGGCAAACCATCAGGGCTTCGGGACCACCGGTCATGGCGAACACACGCTCACCAACGACCAGCACGCACTCGCTAATTCCCCACTGAACATTGGGGGCATGGAATCGCGCCAGCAGCGGGACGGCCCAGATCTCATCGCCTGTCTTGGCATCGAGGCAGGCCAGCCGTCCGTGCCCGTTCATGTGGTATAGGCGACCGCGATGATAGGTACAGGTGGCCCGTGCCCCCGGGTAGGATTTGGCCCAGGCCTTGCCGTTCGGCTTGCGCCAGCGCGGGGTACCGTCGCTGGACAGCGCAGTGATGATCAGTTCCCCCTTGTCATCCCCCGTCACGAAGATGCCGTCCGGCGTAATCACCGGCGAGGAATACCCGGCTCCCATGCCCTGGCGCTGCCAGAGGAGCGGCGGACCGCTCTCGGGCCAGCGTGCCAAGAGTCCAGTGGACCGATACACGCCATTGCGTTGCGGTCCCCGAAACTGGTTGCACCATTCAGGATCGTCCACATCACTGGCGATCAGTCCCAGGGACAGACAGAAGAGCGAGACAAACAGAAAGGCACGAACCATCGGGCATTCTCCTTGGGTGAACCTGCTGCACTGTATTGGAGGGTCTGCGAATGTCCACCGTTGCATGCGATAGGGAAAGACAGATGGAAAAAGGGCCAAGATACGCTAAGGAATAGAGATCCAGCGCGTTGAATAGAAGAGGCACTCACCCCACCGAAACGAGGAGTCCCCATCATGAAGTCGCCCCTGCAACGCATTCTCGTCGCTCTCGTCCTGGCTGGTGGTTTGCTGACGGCAGATGGTGCGGAGAAGGCATCGGGCGAGCAGCTGGCGGCATGGTTCGACAGCCACCCCACCGGCCGCGTGTACATCCAGCTCAGCAAACCGATGGTGCAGCCGGGGGAAACGCTCTGGCTCAAGGCCACGCTCTTTGATACGGCCACGCTGGCTGCGTATGGCAAGGCGACGAGATTCACCTGCAGCCTGCTCGACCCTCGGGGGTCGGTGGTCGTGAAGAAGACGGTGCGGGCAAAGGCTGGTGCAGCAGAGAGCGACGTGCGCATTCCAGACGGTGTGGCCGGGGGGGAATATACGCTCAAGGTCGAATGCCTTGGGGGACCCACCGAGGAGCGTCCGGTGGTCGTGAACGCCTACCAACCGCCGCTGATCCAGAAGAAACTGCTGGTTCTCGGCAAGGCGTATGGGCCCGGCGACCGGGTCGAAGCGGAGGGCGAATTCCGCCGAGGCACGGGCGAGCCATTGGCCACGCATGCCATTGCCGCCACCGTGCTAGTGGACGGGAAGGCCGTACGAGAACTCGCCCTCGAAACCGACGCCAAAGGCGAGTTGCTGGTGGCCTTCGACCTGCCGGAGAAGATCGAGTCGGAAGACGCATTGCTGACGCTGAAAGTGCAGGAAGGCGGTCTCACCGAGTCCATTTCTCGCACCATCCCGATCCTGTTGGCGAAGCTGAACGTGGACTTCTTTCCCGAAGGCGGCGACCTGGTGGTCGGTCTCCCGAGCCGAGTCTACTTCCAAGCACTCAGACCGAACGGCAAGCCCGCCGAGTTGCGAGGGGTGGTGATGAATGGAGCTGGCACGGAGGTCGCCCAAGCCGGAAGCTACCACCATGGCATGGGGCGCTTCACCTTCACTCCAGCGAAGGGACAGACCTACGAACTGCGGATCACCCGTCCCACTGGCATCGCCCGGCACTACCCCCTGCCGGTCGCCAAGCCGAACGGGGTGGTCATGGCCGTGGCGGACGATCTCGAAGGCGGCGGCACCGTGTGCCATCTGAAACTGTACGCAACTACGGCAATGAAGGGAGTGACCGTGGTCGCCGCCCGGCGAAACCGAGTCTGTGCAATCCAGTCCGTGGATCTGAAGCCCGGCGGGAACTCCGTCGTTCTGCGTCCCGAAGCGGGCCAAGGCGTGATCCGAGTCACCGTCCTCGACGCAGACGGTATCCCACTGTGCGAACGCCTGGTCTACCGGGGACGCGGGCACGACCTGCAGGTCCAGATCACGGCGGACAAGGACCACTACATGCCGCGCGAGAAGGTCACGCTGAAAGTAAGGACGGCCCTCGCCAGTGGCGTTCCGGCCCCCGCCGAACTGGCCTTGGCAGTGGTGGACGACCGGGTGCTGACCTTTGCCGACGACAAGACCGCCGAGATCCTCGCCCATCTCTACCTGGAGAAGGATCTTCCCGGCGAGATTGTCGAGCCGAACTTCTACCTGGATCCCGAGGAAGAGAAGAGCCCCCTCGCTCTGGAGCTGCTGATGGGCACGCGCGGCTGGCGGCGCTTCGAATGGAAGCGTCTCGGAACTCCCGACGAATGGCAGGACGTCCGCGTGACCGACCAGATCCTGATGCCCCTCATGGGAAAGATGGGCGGTGGCATAGGCGGCGAAATGGGGGGGATGATGGGGGAGGCGGAAGCGGCGGACGAGGTCAAAGCCATCGCCCCGCCACGCGCACGGCCTCCCAAGGTCGGGAAGGTGCTCTTCTTTGCCATGGCGAAGCCCCAACTGGCGCAGGTCGTCCGTGAGCCCAAGGCGAACGCGGCAATGCCAGCTCGGATGCCACCGGCACCCGTCGAGAAGCCGAAACCAAAGGTGAGAAGACGCGACTGGATGGGGGCCGACATGGAGGCAAAGGAGGAACAAATGGGCGGCATGGGTGGCGGCATGGGAGGCGGTTGGGGCATTGTGCGTAAGTTCCCGGTGGTGCGCTACAACACGACCAAGACGGATGTGCGCACAGATTTCCGCGAGACCATCCTCTGGGCCCCCCGCATCGTCACCGACGCCAAGGGCGAAGCCACCGTGGAGTTCTGGTTGAGCGACGCAGTGACCTCCTTCCGAGCCATCGCCGAAGGCACAGCCAAGGCCGGTCTGCCGGGGCGTGGCGAGGCGGTGGTGGATTCCCGCACCCCCCTCCACATCGAACCCAAACTGCCGGTCGTCTTGACCGTAGGCGACCGCGTGGACCTGCCCATCCGGTTGACGAACGAGACCGACCGGGACGTGATTGCCAGCGGGGTGTGCGAGTCATCCGAGGGGCTCCGCGCCCTGCTCAAGGCCAATCCGCTCGCGAAGCTGACCGTTGGTGCCAACGCCGCA
Source organism: Victivallales bacterium (assembly GCA_018648945.1). The sequence goes on along the minus strand of JABGQJ010000015.1, from coordinate 5,494 downwards.
CGGACGATCTACTTCCCGCTGGCCGCCGAGAAGCCCGGCAAGGTGACCGTGGCTCTCCGGGCTGGCGCCGCCAACCTCGAAGACCGCATGAAGCGGGAGCTGCTGATCGAGCCTGCTGGCTTCCCCTTTGCGCAGGACACCAGTGACACGCTGGACAAGGCCCGATCCATTGCTGTCACGCTGCCTGAGGTGGCTCCCGGATCGCTGTCCGGCACCCTCAAATTCTACCCCGCCCCCCTGGCCACCATGCTGGACGGCCTGCAGTCCATCCTCCGCGAGCCCTGCGGCTGCTTTGAGCAGGCCTCTTCCAGTACCTATCCCAACATCATGGTCCTGAACTACCTGGAGCAAGCCGAAATCGAGGCACCCGAAGTCCGGAAACGGGCGCTGGACCTGATCAAGAAGGGCTACCGCAAACTCGCGGGCTACGAGTGCAAGAAGCAAGGCTATGAGTGGTTCGGCGGCGATCCCGGACACGAAGCGCTAACCGCCTACGGACTCATGGAATTCCTCGACATGGCCAAGGTCTACGATGGCGTGGACCAGGAGATGATCCAACGTACCGCCGCCTGGATTCTGGCCCGACGGGACGGCAAGGGCGGTTTCGAACGCAATTCCCGGGCTCTGGACTCCTTCGGACGCGCTCCCAAGGGCGTGACCAACGCCTACATTGTCTGGGCGCTGGCCGAAGCCGAGGTCAAGGGCATCGATGCCGAGATCGCGGCCGTGACCAAGAACGCCTACACCGCCAAGGACCCCTACGTGCAGGCCCTGGCCGTTCTGGCCCGGCTGAAGCAAGACCCAAAGTCCGGCGACGGCCTGGAGCTGGCCGCATTGCTTGAAGCCCAGCGCCGCAAGGACGGTTCGTTCCCCGGGGCCGAGCAGTCCATCACCGGTTCGAGCGGTCGCCAACTGGACGTGGAGACCACGTCCCTGGCGATCCTCGCGCTGCTGCGCGCCGGACGGCCGGCGGCCAAGCTGAACGAGAGTGTCCAGTGGTTGCTCAAGCAGCGCTCCGGCGGCGGCTTCGGCTGCACCCAGTCCACCGTCCTGGCTCTGAAGGCAGTGGTGGCCTATACCCGGGCCTCGCGCACGACCACGGCAGACGGCGACATCATCGTTCGGGTGAACGGCAACGTGGTGGCACGGCGGCACTTCAACAAGGGCGAACAGGGCGTGATCCTGGTTGAGGGTCTGGAGAAATTCCTGGCTGCGGGCAAGAACGACATCGACCTCCAGCTCGACAGCGCCATGGCTCTGCCGTTCAATCTGGATCTCCGCTACCACACCACCCGTCCGGCCAGCAACGACGACTGTGCACTGCGGCTGACCACCAAGCTGGGGAGCCCCGAGTGCGCAGTGGGCGAGAGCGTGCCCTTGGCCGTCTCCCTGCGCAACACCACCGACAAGGGGCAAGCCATGAGCCTGGCCCGCATCGGCATCCCCGCCGGGCTGGCCGCCCAGATCTGGCAGCTCAAGGAACTGCGCGAGAAGGGCCTGATCGACTTCTACGAGACCACGCCCCGCGAGGTCATCGTCTATTTCCGCTCCCTCGCGCCCAAGGCCGAGAAACGGTTCACGCTGCATCTGCGGGCAGATATCCCCGGCGCATACCGTGGCCGGGCGTCGTGCGCCTACCTATACTACAACTCGCAGACCAAGCACTGGGTCGAGCCGTTGCAGGCCGCGATCGGTGCCAAGTAGATCCTCCCGGGGAGTCGCAGCATGTCCGCACCAGATCCCGTCCGTCTCCAGGAACTTGCCGCGTTCTACCGGTCGCAACTCCTGGACGACATCGTTCCCTTCTGGGAGACGAACGCCCTCGATCCGGAGTACGGGGGCTTCGTGACCAACCGGGACCGCGATGGCAGCGTGTTCGAGTGGGACAAGATCTGCCTGTGGGGAAACGGGCGAATGATCTGGGCCTTCAGCCATCTGTACAATGAGCTGGAACCGCGCACCAGTTGGCTGGAGCTAGCCGGCAACGGCCTGGAGTTTGCGCAAACGCACGTGCTCGATCCCAGCGGCAGGGCCTACTACTCGCTTACCCGCGATGGACGGCCTCTGGAAGGTCCGCGCGACGTCTTCAGTGACCTGTTCCATATCCAAGGCTTCAGCGAGTACGCCCGCGCCACAGGGGACGAGGCCTTGGCCGAAACGGCATGGCGGCGGCTACAACGCATCTGGGATCTCATGCAACTGCCTGGGAAGGCGCACCAGCCCCTTGGCGAGACCATACCCTTGAGGGCGCTTGGGCATCCCATCATCATGCTCAATGTCATCGACGAACTGCGCCGATTCCGGGACCGCCCCCAACTGCGCGCCATGGCCGATGAGTGCCTGCGGCTGATCCTCGACGTCCACACCAACCGGCAACGTCGTCTGACCTTCGAGAACGTGCGTTGGGATGGCGATCCCGCACCGGCGCACTGGGGGCGGAATGTAACGCCAGGGCACATGATCGAGGCGGGGATCTTCATCATCCACGAAGCCAAGTGGCGAGGCGACGAGGCACTGACAGCCCGCGGGGTTGAGCTGATCGACTGGGGGATGGCCTGCGGCTGGGACAAGGAATTCGGCGGCATCTACAACAACATCGACAGCGAGGGCGTCCCCATTGCCGACACCTGGCTCTACATGGCCCCCGACAAGATGTGGTGGCAGCACACCGAGGCGCTATACGGCGTCCTGCTCGCCTATGTCCTCACCGGCGAGCACCGCTTCCGCGAATCCTATGAGCAGCTGCACGAGTACTGCTTCCGCCACTTCGCCGATCCCGAGTTTGGCGAGTGGTTCGGGGTTCTGGACCGGGGAGGACACCGCGTCAACGACGGCAAGGGCTACGCCCGCAAGAGTCTCTTCCACATTGGGCGCAACTTCCTGAACGCTCATCGATTGGCGGCAGGACGCCCAATCTGGCAGCGGGCCTGAGGAAGGACTGGTCGTCCCCGCCATGGAGAGTTGCATCCGAGGCGCACGCTCCGTAAGTTAGGAGGCTGAGCGGGTCCGCCCCGAATCCCCGGACACGGAAGACGTCTACAGGGCCAATCGCGACTTGGCCAGGAATGAACGCATGACTCCCCCCCTCCCGACAGCCGTCCAATTCACCAAGCTCAATGCCGGCGGCAACGACTTCATCTGCATCGACAACACCAGCGGCATCTACACCGAGCTTCTGGAATCGCCGCACCTTCCCGCATTTGTCCGCTCGCTGTGCCGACGCGGCCTGGCGGTGGGGGCGGACGGCGTCATCTTCGCAGGCGAACAGGGCGACGGCAAGGGGGTGGATATTGTGGCCCGCTTCATGGAGCCCGACGGCTCGGAGGCCCGGCTCTGCGGCAATGGCACCGCGTGTTTCGCCTACTGGTGCCTGGAACGGGGGCTTGTGCCTGGCCCGGAAATCCACGTTCTGACCGCCGCTGGGACCGCCCAGGCAAGACCCGATCCCGAGCGCCCGCACCGCATCACCGTCTGCGTGCCCAACCCCCGCAACCTGGAACTGTGCGTGGATATCGAGATCAAGCGGGAGATGCGCCGGGTGCATCTGCTCGACACTGGCGTCCCCCATGCCATCGCCTTCGTGGACGATGTGGATGATGTGGACGTGCGCCTGAAAGGGCACTCCATCCGACACCACGAACGCTTCCAGGCGATGGGCGGCGTGAACGTGAATTTCACGCAAGTGTTGGGTGTCGGCACCATCAAGGTGCGCACCTTCGAGTTCGGCGTGGAGGCCGAGACACTGGCCTGCGGCACCGGCTCCACGGCGGCCGCCATCGTCTCGGCGGTACTGCTGGAATGGCCGGAGAAATACCTGAACGGGCAGGAACCGGTGAATGTCCAAGTGCGAGGGCAGGAGACCTTGCGGATCTGGTTCCAGCGCCACGACGGCAATGTGTTCACCGATACGTGTATGGAAACGGGCGCCCGGCCAGTCTACGAGGGCTCGCTCCGGCAGGAATTCGTGGAAGAGCTCCTGCGCGGCGAGGACTGACGAGGAGCATTGGGGATTTCAGATTGAGGGAAGCGTCAGGCCAACACTGAGAGTCCAGCGGCGGCCAGCACTCGGGTAGCGCGGGCCAGGGCGGCGGCATCTGGCGATGGCACATCCGGCATGGTGTCCGGTCGGTCGATGGCTTCGTACTTGGAGCGGGCTAGGGAGTGGTAGGGCAAGAGCCGAACGGGTGGCGTGCAGGGAAGCGAGAGCAGGAATTCGCCGATGCCCTGGAGGTGAGCAGGCGCATCGTTGATTCCCGGAATCAGCGGCACCCGGACCTCCAGAGGCACGTCCTGTGCGGCCAAGCGCCGAAGATTCTCCAGAATTCGCTGGTTGCCTGCACCAGTGTATTCCCGGTGCCGCTGGTCATCCAGATGCTTGAGGTCGTAGAGGAACAGATCCGTGTGTGGCAGTACCGTCTCGAACGCGGCCCAGGGCACAGCGCCGGAGGCATCGATGGCACAGTGGATGCCGGCTTGCCGCAGTTCCTGGCAGAGCACCGCGCAGAAGTCGGATTGGAGGAGGGGCTCGCCGCCAGAGAGGGTACAGCCGCCCCCGGACTGCTCGTAGAAGGTCCGATCTTCCAGCACTGTGGCCACCACTTCCGCGACGCTGGTCTCCTTCCCGTACAGTTCCAGCGCTCCCGGCAAGCAGGCATCCACGCACGCCCCGCAGGCAGTGCAGCGGCTCCGGTCAAAGGCATGCGAGCCATCCACCAGGGCGTGCGCGCCAGTTGGGCAGACGGCTGCGCAGGCGCCACAGGAGACGCACTTCCGCGCCAGATAGCCAAGCTCCGGGCGGGGGGAGATCGTCTCCGGATTATGGCACCAGCGACAGGCCAAGGGACACCCTTTCAGGAAGAGGGTGGTGCGAATGCCGGGGCCATCGTGGACAGCGAACCGTTTGATCTCGACCACACGTCCCGTCACTGAGCCGCCTCGGCCTTGGCGATGAAGAGATCCTGCTCCTCGGGGCGCAAGTTGGCAAAGAGCACGTTCCAGCCACAGACGCGCACCTGCAGGTCCGCATGGCGTTCGGGGAACTCCTTCGCTTCGCGCAGGACGACCGGATCGAAGATGTTGAACTGGATAGCCAGGCCTCCCTGGGCAAAATGACTGCGCACCACTGCGGCCACCGTCTGCCATCCCTGGTCGCCGCTCAGCGTGCTCGGATGCAGCATGATGTCCAGCACCGTGCCGTTCGGGAACTGGGCTAGATCAATCTTGGTGACCGAGTGGACCAGCCCCGTCACGCCCTGCCGGTTCATGCCCAGCGAGGCACCCGTGTTGACGGTCAGGGGGGTGCCCGCATGCCGCCCGTTCGGGAGGGCACCGGTGGGCTTGCCGAAGTTCTGGACGGTCGGGAGAATTCCGTAGAGAGCGGCCTGGAAGACGCCGCCTCGGGCATTGGGTTCGCGATTGATGCGGCGGCCCACGACGTCGGTCACGCGGACGGCCAGGCGATCCGCCCGGTCGTCGTTGTTGCCCCATTTCGGAG
>JABGQJ010001499.1:424-653 GCA_018648945.1 Victivallales bacterium | reverse complement strand
GGCCGCTAGCCCGGCTGCGACTGCGTCAGCGTGCGGCCGCAGCACAGCCCACGCTGACTTCCTCCAAGGCTGAACAGATCGCTTCGACATTCTCCAGGGGAACGTCGTCGGCGATCTCTGCCGTCAGCCACAGCCCGCCACTGGGATCGCCGAGCGTCTCCACCGCCTCGTGCACGTGGTCGTGAATCTGCTGCGGCGAGCAGAAAGGGAACATCTGCCGGTCGAGGTC
>JABGQJ010001499.1:0-414 GCA_018648945.1 Victivallales bacterium | reverse complement strand
ACACCTTGTCGTGGCACGCCTCCCGCAGTCCCGCCAGTCCGTTGGCCCGGACTTGCGGATTGACCACGTTTGCACCGCAGTCGACCAGATCGGGGATGATCTCCAGGATGTGTCCGTCGGTGTGCATGTAGACGTAGTGGCCGGCCTCCCGGAACGGGCGGTAGATTTGCTCGAAACAGGGCTTCAGGTACTTGCGCCAGGTCTCCGGTCGCATGGGCAGTGCGTGCTGTGTTCCCAAGTCATCCCCGAAGGCGACGATCTGCCCTTCCTGGCCTTCCAGCCCCGCCAACCGGATACGCATTTGCCGCAGATTGTAGGCCAGCACCTTGTCGATCAGCCAGCGCTTGCGTGTGAACCCCAGCTTGAGGGCGTCCTCCAGGACCAGCGGCAGCAATCGCGCCGTGGGCCGCGAAC
>JABGQJ010001498.1 GCA_018648945.1 Victivallales bacterium | reverse complement strand
GTTCCTCCAGCTGAGGGTAAAGCTCATGGATCAGCTCCAATTGCAGCATTGCCTTCTGCATGTCGAGGATGATGGGAGCGAACTCAGTGTCGCGGATCTTCCGGGCGCTCGGCCAGTGGTTCGTGCGCAACGAGCGCACAAAGGACTTGCGCTGTCCTTCGAGCGTGGTGTGAGTGACGCGTAGATGGATGGGGCCGTTCTTACGCGGTTGCCAAAGCCATTTGTTTGTTTCCATGGATTCATGCATGGAAGCAGCTTACGGCAGGCTTGAGGGGATGCAAGCGGGGAAGTGATAACAACCAGTAACACAAAAGGCTGCCAGAGTCACAACTTACTTGCCGAGAACATCTTGAGAATAGTGGCGGAGAGGGTGGGATTCGAACCCACGGTAGACTTGCGTCTACGCTGGTTTTCAAGACCAGAGCCTTCGGCCGCTCAGCCACCTCTCCGGGGGTGATTGGCAAGTTAGAAATATGACCTGCCAAGCAGGAAGATCAAGGCTCGGAGGAACACCGTACATCGGCCTCTTTCCGTTTCCGGTGGTGACGAAGCTGCCCACAGGCGCCCTGAATGTCCTCACCACGACTGAGCCGAACGGTAACCCGACCATTGTGGTCCTCCAACTGGCGGCAAAACCGTTTGACGTCATCGTC
>JABGQJ010001497.1 GCA_018648945.1 Victivallales bacterium | reverse complement strand
TGGCGAGCGGGATAAATGCCGAAGCCGATACCGACGGCGGCCGACACCCCGAAGGCCAGAGCGATGGTCCAGAGCTGGACGATGGTGCGCCAGCCGGCGTACAAGGTGATGATTTTGGGCGTGCTGTACCCCAGGAGCACCCCGATGACGCCGCCGAAGAGGCTGACCAGCAGGGACTCGACCAGGAACTGGGAGAGGATGTCGCGTCGCCGGGCGCCCAGAGCGCGGCGGATGCCGATCTCGCGAGTGCGCTCCAGGACCGAGGCGAGCATGATGTTCATGATGCCGATGCCGCCGACCAGCAGGGAGATGCCGGCGATGCAGCCCATGACCACGTTGAAGATCGCCTGAGTCTTCTGGCTCTGACGCATCAACTCCTCGGGGATGGCGATCTTGAAATCCTCGACCCCCCGGTGGCGGCGGTTGATGATGGAGCGGATGATGCGCGCCCCTTCGGAGAGTTGATCGGGATCGCCGATTTTGACGGTGATCTGGGTTAGCTCTGCCTGGCCGGGCTCCCAGTGGAAACGGCGCAGGATGGTAAAAAGAGGGACGTAGATATCCTCGTCGGTGTTGCGCACCTCGAGCACGCCCCCGATTTTGCCGCCGGCCGCTCCCTTGTCTTCCAGCACGCCGATAACGGTGAACCACTG
>JABGQJ010001496.1 GCA_018648945.1 Victivallales bacterium | reverse complement strand
CCGCAATGGCGTCGAAGTGGACGCTGTCCAGGCCGGTCCCCGCGTACCCGCCAACCAGCCCCTCACCATCGGCCAGGACAGCGACCGACTGCGCATCGACCACCTGCAGATCTGGCGACGCGTCCTCCCCGCCGACCAGATCAAGCGCCTAGCGAAGGGGACGTGAGCTCTCGTGGTTTAATGAGGCTCAGGAAGTCGTCCTAAGGCCAAGATCCGGCTCGCCCAATCCCACCTTCTTTCCCTCCGGTGCGCTGGGCTTCGGAGAGCCGTGCTTGAACCGGCCACAGCGGTCATCCCGTGGTTCCGCTCCCCGCGCTCCCCAAGGGGAAGCAACATGTCAGTCCAGCGAGACCGCCGCAGGCAGAGGGTGACCGACAGGTCGCCAGCGAAGCGTCAATCGCTGGGATAGGATTGCGTCACTCTCGCCACCAGCACGCTGTAGGCGCGCGGTTGCTGTCCCGGCGGCACGTACTACAGTTCGTGGCAGGTTGCTCCCCGGCTGGATGGTGTTCGCCTGGAGCGCCTCGGCGTTCCGTTTCGCCCAGATCGGTGAGACATTCTGTCTGCCGCCTGGCTTCAATCCGGCCCCCGAGATGCAGGAAAGGTGTGGTGATGGCAACGACGCGGAGGCAGTTTCTGGGGCAGATGGGTGGATCCGG
>JABGQJ010001495.1 GCA_018648945.1 Victivallales bacterium | reverse complement strand
CGAGCGGTATGAACGAAGGTAACTCTGAGAGAGACACTGGAAAGGATGTTGCTATGCGGCTTCTCTGGCATGTCTTTACCCTTGCGCTGGTGTCCAGCCCCATGCGGGGGAACGCCGTGACCGTGACACTCAAGGACAGGGACGTCGTTGTCGCCACGGTCGCTACTTGGGCCGGAACGTCGCTGTCGCCGGAATGCTCATTGCTGGGGAAGCCGTTCGTGGGTTACTCGCGCGGCTTGGCCCGCTTCAACCTAGACGGACTCGACCGTCTGGCCGTTGCCCACGAGAAAGTGGAGCGGGCTGTACTGCACCTGAGGGTTGAGACTCAGAGCAACGCCCAGGCCCGTCCCTTGGACATCGGGGCGGTCACTGTGCCCTGGACAGCCGCCGCCACCTGGGCGACCACCGACGGCAAGACCCGCTGGCCGAGTCGTAAGCAGCACGCCAATATTGACTTTGCTCTTGATCAGCAGACGGTCGTGACGACCGAACTGGCGGACCAGCAGACAGTCGAGATCGAGATAACGGACATCGTGGATGCTTGGCTCTATCGAGGGCACCGGAACGACGGCCTGCTGCTGCGCATCGGGGGGACCATTTTCGGGCGCCCCAATGCCGGGGCGTGGGACGTCAAGGTAAGCGAACTGACCTTGACCGTGGA
>JABGQJ010001494.1 GCA_018648945.1 Victivallales bacterium | reverse complement strand
CTCCACAGCATCCACTCCAAATAGACCTCCAGATACGAAGCGTAGCCTTCCGTCAACCCGGTGATCGGCACGTCGGTCTCCGCCTGGCCCGCAAAGAAGAGATCGGCTATTCCTCGCCGCTCCAGCCAGATTTTGTCCCCGGTCTCCCGCCAGAAAAAATCTGCGCCAATCCACAGATTCAACGCCTCACAGGCCGTGTGCCGATCGAAGACCCCCGGTTCATCTGCAGCCGTGCGGATCTTTTCCACGTTGACCAGCCCGCTCTCCTTTTCCAGGTATTCCAAGATCGCCGCAGTGACGGTCTCCCGCTCCGTCACCGAAAAAACCGAGCAGGGAGCCAGTAGCTCCCACAGCTGGAACATGCGGATCGACTTGTAGTGGTAGAGTTTCCGCACGACTCCGCTCTCCACCTCCCCGAGCAACGCCCGGCGATATTGCCGCGCATCATCCGGGTTCCCCGTATACAGATAGCGCAACCCCAACTGCGACGAGCGCGAGAAATGGGCGTTGTCCGCGTGTGGCCCGTACATACCCAGTCGCAGCAGGTAGTCGCGCGCCGATCCCCCCCTGAAACCGGGTCGGTACTGTTCCTCCGGCAGAGAGCTCTCCGGCGTCGACACCAGACCGGTCGCGGTGCCCAGCGCGTCGATCCGATCCTCGG
>JABGQJ010001493.1 GCA_018648945.1 Victivallales bacterium | reverse complement strand
AGCGGGATCTGCAGCATCTTCACACCATCCGCCAGAACGACGGTTCCCGCGCCATGTTGCGCCCCGACGGCAAGGTCCAGTCCGAATGGCATCTTCACCAAGTCCGTTGCGTCCGCACCGATGAGCCCGCGGAACAGAACGCCGAGAAACAGCAAGGCGATAGCGTACATGGTGAACGGTTTGATGCACCAGTTGACGAACAGCGTCAGGAAGACAGGCTTCCCGCTCCCCCCCGCCTTGACCACGCTGGCAAAGTCGATCTTGACCATGATCGGATACATCATGAAGAACAGGCACACGGCGATAGGGATAGAAACGACCGGTGCCCCGTTGACATTGATAGCCATTCCGTCCAGCGTCTTGGCCAGCCCGGGAGCCAGTTTCCCCAGGACGATCCCTCCCACAATGCAAAAGCCCACCCACACGGTCAGATACCGCTCAAAGATGTTTGTCAGTTTTCGGTCGGCAGCGGAGTTCATGTTGTTGCTCATATCTCGAATTCCCTTCTCGTCCACTGTCTATGACTCGCGGCACGCTCGTGCCCCAACCAATTTCGATGGTCCGGCGTACCAACATGGCACGAGCAACGGCCCATGGCGGCACCAGGGCGTGCAGGCGGCGATGCCGTCGCCGCAGGGTTTGTATCGTGGCGGCACAGAAAG
>JABGQJ010001492.1 GCA_018648945.1 Victivallales bacterium | reverse complement strand
CCGTGCCGCCATAACTGACGCTCGTATCCTTGGGAAGTGTGAGATCAAGAGAGCCGCTGCGGGACCATCCTCGGGCAGCCAATTGGGCTGCATCGACATACTTCTCGAAGCTCTCCTCAAGAAGAACGTCATCCTGCGATCCGGCAGGCGCAGCCCTCGCGGCGAAGGTGATGACGAACAGCAGTGCGGATGCGCTGGAAACGAGAGACTGCAGTGCTGATCGTGTGTTCACATGCCGATGGCTGCCCATTTTGTCTACTTGCCCTGTTTTGCAGTTGATGTCCCTACTACTATCATCCCAGTTCTTGCTTTCTGAGCAAGAAACCCCGGATTTGCGTGACTGTCTTGTCCTGGTATAGGTTTACAGGAAACAAGGCCACCGGCCGCTCTGAGTGTTTGTGCCTATTCCTCGGCCTGGGTAGCCATGGTCAACTGTGCTGCCACGTTTGGGCCTTTCTCGTTTTCCGGGGCAAAGCGACCGCGCTCGGCCATGTTCATCAACGCCTCCTTGGCCGTGAGCGTGAGTTCATTGGTCAGGCATAACGCCTCCATGGCACCGAAGAAGGCCTCGGCCTCGGAATTGCGCCCGAGCTTCTGTAGGGACAATGCCTGGAAGTGACGTGCGCTCCATTCACGGAGCCAGTACGCTTGGGGACGTATCC
>JABGQJ010001491.1 GCA_018648945.1 Victivallales bacterium | reverse complement strand
CCTTGATCTCGATCGACATGAACGGGACAACCGCCTGAAGGACCTGCTGAACGAACTGCAGTTGACCGCGCTTGCCAAGCAGAAGGCGATAACCCTCAGCGGGGGTGAGAGGCGACGTCTCGAGATTACCCGAGCCCTCGCCACCAATCCCTCATTCATCCTCCTGGATGAGCCATTCAGCGGCGTGGACCCGATCAACGTCTATGAGGTCCAGAAGATTGTGGCCCACCTCCGGGATCGTGGCCTTGGTGTCCTGATCACCGATCACAGCGTCCGGGAAACCCTCGCGATTGTGCAGCGTGCCTACCTGATCTGCGAAGGCAAGATCCTCTGTTCAGGTACACGTGATTTCCTCATTAATGATGAGCAGGCGAAGCGCGTCTATCTGGGACCGCGATTCACTGCGTGAGTGTGCCGGCGGGCTTCATCCCGAAGCGTGCCGGAGGTGTTGGACGGGTTCGTTCAAGAGGAGCGATCCCATAGCATAGAAGGAGCCATCATGGAAGTCATCATCAGTGGCAGACATCTGGACATCGATGACGCTCTCCGGGAGTACATCCAGGAGAAGCTCGCCCGCTTGGAGGATGAATATCCCAAGCTGACGACGGCGCGAGTAGTGCTCGAGTTTGAGAGAAGCTGGCGCGTTGTGGAAGCCCACATCCA
>JABGQJ010001490.1 GCA_018648945.1 Victivallales bacterium | reverse complement strand
TTCAAAATTCTGAGCCGGATGTTCCAAATGTCTCTAATAAGGAAAAAGCATCTGCTAACAGATATATAGTTCAGGCAGGTTCTTTTCAGAAAATGCAGGATGCGGACAGGCGTAAAGCTGAACTGGCTTTTTTAGGTTTGGAAGCGGCCATTAAAAAAGCTACGGTAAAAGGTACTGACTATTTTCGTGTGGAAATGGGGCCTTTAAGTGAAAAACAATATTCAAAAATACAGAAAAATCTAATTGCAAATAATATGGATTTCTTTGCTAGGAATATTCCTTAAAAACTTTTCACCACGAAGGCACGAAGAACACGAAGGTTTTTTAAGGATAACTATTTGCTTGAAAATACCTTACTTTTATTTCCAGTATTCTATTTTATAGGTTGGTTAAAATCTCTACAAACAGCCTATACTTAAAATATATGGTAATCTGGAAAATTTCCCCTACATATTAATTCTCCGTGTTCTTCGTGCCTTCGTGGTGAATTATTTTTTTTATTCTTGCTATAGGATTGTAGATGATAAGTTTTTCAATAAGGGTATAAAAATATTCAGGGAGAAACAGGTTTTTATTGCTGGCTTTAAAAGCCTATATCATTAAAAATAATAAGCTCAAAATAATTATCAACAGGTATAAAATTATGTCAGATTTATTTAGTGATGA
>JABGQJ010000149.1 GCA_018648945.1 Victivallales bacterium | reverse complement strand
GATCGCAAGTTCGCTGACGCCCTCAAGTTCGCTGACTACCGCGATGGGCACATCGTGAGCTGCGATGTGGAGGAAAGCTGGGCCAACCCCTGGGGCCTGTACGGTGTCGGGGGAAACGCCTACGAGTGCTGTGCAGCGGATACAAAGCCGAAGCAGGCGTTCGGCGACTGGCGCGGTGGGTGCTGGTATTTCAGCGCCCGGTCCTACCTTACCTGCGCGGCCGGCATCGATGGCGTCGCATCGAGTCGGGGGTATTACAACGGCTTCCGCCTCGTTCTGGCGCGCTGACCTGCTCGGCCTCGGGTAGCATCCCGGTCGGGAGGCCGCTATCTTGGCCGGGTCACACCCTTGGTCCACGGAGGAACCCGATGCTGACAGTGTCATGGCACGATGACGAGGGCGGGCACGAGGCCCGTGTCACCAATGCATTTACTCGTCTGGGTCGTTCACCCGAAGCTGACCTGCGGATCGCGGATGCGAGCGTCTCCCGCAGGCATGCTGCACTGTCCAAGGCCGGTGAGCAATGGACGTTGCGCGATCTCGGCAGCCAAAACGGCGTGATGGTGGATGGGCATCTCGTCCGGGAACATGCGGTAGAGGATGGCGACACAGCTTCTCTGGGTGAAGTCGCGCTGCGTTTTGTGTTCTCCGTGCACGACTCCATCGGGCTGGACAAGGGAACAAGCCAAGAGGAAGCCATCGCGTTTCTCCAGCATCGCCCTGGCAGCGTCGCTATGTCGGCCAGCGATGTGGCTGAGGGGAAGGTCCCGCAAAGCGCGGCGCAGCAATCGGGAGCAAACGACGAAGTTACCGGCGCCCTGAGCCAGTTGGCGGCCGTAGCCAGGGCCTTGATCGCCGCAACATCCCTGCGGGCCCTGTTTGAGCGGACCCTGGACGTGGTCCTCGAGAACACCCCCGTAGAGCACGCGTTTCTACTACTGCATGACGCCTCCGGGAACCAACTGGTGCCAAAGGCAGGCCGGAGCCGCGATGGCAGGAGCGGAGGCTTCCCCATCAGTCAGAGCATTGCCTCGCATGTTTTCCGCAGAAACGAGTCAATCCTGACTTTGGATGCGCCCGACGATCCACGCTTCGATGGCGAGAGCATCATTGCCCAGAACATCCGATCGGTAATGTGTGCCCCGCTCCTCAACCACGACACTACACTGGGCGTGCTCTTCGCCGGGTCCACGAGTGGCAGGATCGCTCTGAAGGAACACCACCTGCACCTGCTCACCGTCATCGCCAACCTGGCGGCGGTTGCCATCGACCAGATCCGACTGCGCGAGCGCATCGAGGAGGAGCTTCTGCTGCGTTCGCGCCTGACCAGGTACCATTCGCCCACTCTCGTCGATCAGTTGCTTGCGAGCTCGCAGGGACGGGGCGAAATGCCCCCGGTGGAGCGCGAGGCGTCTGTCCTCTTCGCCGATATCGTGGGCTTCTCCACGCGGACCGAACGCATGGCGCCCGCGGCAGTCTCGCGCCTCCTGAATGGTCTGTTCTCCGAGTTGGTGGAGATCATTTTCTCCCACGAGGGCACGCTGGACAAATTCCTCGGGGACGGGCTGATGGCCATCTTCGGAGCACCTAACGATCTGCCAAAGCATGCCTGCCGAGCCGTGGAGTGCGCCCTGGCAATGCAGAGGCGTATCGAGGAGCTGGACGTGAGGGAAGGATCGACGGAGCCGGTGCGTCTGCGCATCGGCATCAACAGCGGCACCGTCATCGCTGGCGACATCGGCTCGGAGCGGCGCGTGGAGTACACCGTGCTGGGGAACGCCGTGAACGTTGCCGCCCGGCTGGAAGCCTTCGTCGCGCAGCCTGGCGAGACGGTCATCGGCCCCGCCACTCAGGCCGCACTTGATCCGCACCTCAGCACGGAACCCCTGGGCCCTCAAACCCTGAAGGGGATCCAAGAGGCAGTGCTTGCGTTCCGCGTGGTCCCCTGAGCTGCCAGCCCGTCCGGCGTCGCATCGAGACGACCGCGGACAGTGAGTGCGGGGGGGCGGCCGAGAAGTCGAACTCCCCCAGGTCGCGGTGGTTCACGTTCTCCTTGCCGGTGACGCGCGCCAGCTCCTCGGGCACGTCCTCGCCGGTCTCGGTGATCTCCAGCGCGACCTTGGTCGGGCCGAGGATATACCAGGGGGCGGCGGTGACCACGGCGAGCCGACGGTCCCTGGCTTCCTCGTTGAGCGCCGAGATCTTGGCGAACGGCGCGGGCACGTCGGCGGCGAACTCCTCGCCGTCGTCATGCGCGTAGACGGGCTTGCTGTCCTTGAGTTCGGGGACTCCGTTTTCGTCGAGCTTGAGGTTCACGGCTTCGCGCCTCCTGGTGGGTGAATGTGCATCGCGCACGCATCGTGCAGCCGTCGCGGTCGCGGTTACCCACGGTGGCAGGCGTCAACCGGAGAAGAAAAAGCCCCCGGTCCGATGGCGTTACCAGGTAGGCTCATGTCGCTGCCCCCCGTGGAACGGCCCGTCCCAGTTGGACTATTCCCACGTGCGGCACATATTGAGCGCCCCGACGAACCGGCCAAAGGCGATCATATGAGCGATAGATTCTGCGTACACTGCGGTAACCCGATGAACGGGGTGCCGTCCGGTTGGGTGACATGCAAGAACCCACACTGCATCCGCAAGCTTGGGTTCTTCTGCGACAAGGTGGCCGACCAGTTGGTGGCCTTGTGCTATCCCTATGGCGAGCCGGAGGAGGGGAGCAAACGCCGGGAATTCCGGGACATGGTGTGGCAGCGCCTTGCCCGACCCGTTAGCGCTCCGGACCACAGCCTTCGGGGAATAGGCAATAAGAGGGCGTCCTCCGTGCTACCGAACTTGCTGCTCAAAGACGGCACGGTGCCGCCCGAATTGGACGGCGACATGTATGGCCGCCTGGTAGCCAACGGCTGGGTGGAGTTCTCGGTCCACATCTATCAGAGTCTGTCGGCCCAGCAAACGGGCCCGACCACCTAGCGGGCCTTCAGCCATCCCGGATCGGCCGCCTGCCAGTGGTGGCGGCAGTTGTAGCCGCCGCAGCTGGTGAGGAGCGAAGACACGGGGACAGTCCCTTGTGAACCGAGGGGTGCAGGAACAGACACTGCGCGAAGAGGTCCACAATCGCCTGGGAGATGCCCCAGGACAGGGCTTCCTCGCAGCGCCGCTCGTCGTTGTCGTCGCTCTCGCGCTCGTGCTGCTTGAAGTAACCGCCCGCGATGATCGCGTCGGTGCCGTCGTAGACCGCGCGCCATTTGCGCCAGTCAGCGACCCGCTTCGCGTGCTCGGCGTGGCTCGATTGCAGTTCTTGGATGTCCATGCATGCCTCCGGAATGTACCGAAGGCAGGGACGTCAATCGGGGGGGGTGGCAGGGCGGTCGGGGGGTCGAGAAGCGGGCTGTGGCGGGTGCCGCTCATTGCCGTGCAGTATATCTGGACTCCCTGCATACACCGATCCGCACAATGCAGGAGTATCCGTGACTATACATCGGCACTCAAGTCATGTCCGCCTCCCCTGCGGCGGCCTCTTCGCCTCGAAAGGCTTGAAAACAAAGGCACACGCGGCAAGATTACGCTCCTGCGCGAGCCCCCGAAGGTCCGGAGAAGGGGGATCTGTTAGGAAGAGAAGTTCGGCAGATAAAAGAGAGCCAATGCCCATAGTGATCTGTGACGTCCACGGTGGGAACATCGCCCCACACGCGTGCCGCCACGTTGCTGACCAAGTCTGGACCGGGCAGGCTCCGGGCCACATGACCTATGTTGATCTCGATGGCTTCTTCTTCATGGGCTGGGTCTGTGACATGTGTCTGGCCGCACTGAACGGCAAAGGCCTGCAAGCCTACTTGGCGAGCAGGAAAGACCGGGAGGACTACCCACCCGAAGCCGATCTTGATAGGTTTCTAGATGGTCTCGATCTCCAGCCGGTGTGCCCGAAATGTTTGGAGATGCTAGCCAAGACAGAGGGAGCCGAACCTGGGGATGCACATTGACGGAGAATCGCTGCCGCGATCTCCGCAAGTGATCCCGTCGTCCGCCTCCCTCCCCCCCTACTTCCAGTGCTTCCGTCCACTCTTCGCATACCGCCGGGCCGGGAATAGGCGGGTGACGAGGTAGCCCAGCGCCGTGGTCACGTGTTGCTCGCGGGTCTCGGCTTCGACGTACTGGGCGCCGGGCTTGAGCTTGACGGTCTCCAGGCCGCGTAGAAGGGTCTTGCAGCGGGGGCGGATGAACAGCGAGACGGTGCCATCGGCGTCCTTGAGCATGGCGTTCATCTGATTGTGACGCTCGCGGACGGGGGGATTGGTCCGGGGCACGTCCTGGCGGGGGAATCCGGTGTCGGCAATGATCTGGTAGTTGGTGGTCTTGCTGCGGGTGTCGCGGGCGCGACCGGCGGCGGCGCTGTAGATGATCACGTTCCGCTGGCGGGGCCGACGCTGGAGGCAGGAAGCCCTGTACGCGCCTGTTCTCTTCCCGGAAGAGCAGGCTTGTATGCGACTTGGGTCGTTGCGTGCGCGGTAACATGTTCGTAGTACAGGCTTTAGCCTGCTCTTCGGAGGGCCGGAAGCACGCTAAAGCGTGGACTACATACGGGGAGCACGCCCGTGCGTAACTTGCGCCTCTTGCCTACCCAGCAAGTCGCCTCCCGATGTGCCTGGCCTTCGGTGGCCAGGGGGAGTGCTGAAGCCTGGACTACGAACAGGTTCCCGCCCGCGCGTTCCTCCCCGTATGTAGCGGGGAGTTTCATACAAGCGCTCCAGAGACCGGCGACTCCGGATCCCTCGACATTGCCCTGTTCCGGCGTTCCCTATCAAGTGACCCCGTCAGTCCCATGCGCTGGCGGCGCCGGTTGCGTTTGACACCTCCGCATCCGAGCATAGTTTGGCTACGGTTTCACAGGTGACCCAGGTGATCGGTGCGGAAGCAAGGGGACTGAGGCATGGCCAAGGCAGGTCCAGAGCTCCTGCATCAATGCCGTTCCCGAAGTGCTTCGCGGGGTCCTGGGAGCCTTCATGCCCGAATGCACAGCCCGCAAGGTGGCCGGATCAGCCGCCTTGGTGGACCGTGCAGGCATCAACTTCGTCGAGTCTGAGATAGGTGGGAGCCCGCTATGAAGAACTGCCTTCGAACGACCTCTGCTGTCACCTTGCCGAAGCTGGTCGCGATCTGCGCGATGTATCTCGTCACGGCCCCGGTGTTGGCCCAGACCCTGGTGTGTGGCCGGGCTGCTGCCCCGCCGAAGCTCGATGGTGAGCCCAACGATGCCTGCTGGCAAAGCGCGATGGTTGCCACGGACTTCTCCGTGCTGGGCAGCGGCGGGAAAGAACGCGCGTTTCGGCAATCGACGGTCCGAGCGGCGTGGGACGACGAGGCCCTCTACCTGCACGCAATCATGCTTGAGCCCGATCCGGCGTCGATCACTGCGAAGGTGACCAAGCGCGACGGCCCGGTTTGGCTGGAGGACGCTCTCGAGATCTTCCTGCGGCCGGACGCGACGGCGCCGGACTACCTTCACTTCATCGTCAACGCCAAAGGAGTGTTGTACGACGAGCGCAATACCGACCCGAAGTACGACTCCGGGGCGCGGGTGGCCGCGAAGCAGGGCGACCAGGCGTGGCACGTAGAACTGAGCATCCCGTGGCGGAAGCTGTCCGGGGTGCCTGATCCCGGTGCCGAATGGGGGTTCAATGTGGGCCGTGAGCATCGACCAAAGGATCCCCGGGAATGGAGCACCTGGGCACCGTTGGAGGAAGGCACAAAGCAGTTCGCCCGGCCCGACCTGTTCGGCCGACTGGTCTTCGCGGCGCAAGCCAAGCCCGGCCGGGCGAGCAAGCTGATGCGGCCGCCGGGACTGGCCCGAGATCCCGCCTTTGCGGAGCTGACCGACGGCAAGCCCACGCGATGGAAGCTGCACCCGAAATCTAGGTTTGGCGAGATCTCGCCCGCCAGCCGTCACTATGGCATTCACAATGAGAGCAACTACTCCATCGCCTCCCAGGCCATTGATGTCCCGGTCGAAGCCGCCGATGTGTTCACGGTCTTCGCTGTGATCCGGGGGGGCGGGGGCGCGACCGGCGGCATTGCGGTGGTCCAGGAAATGGCGGACGGGCGCCCAGACGATCTCTACCCGTTCTGGAGCCGACCATTGACCGGGGACTACCGCCTGTACGCAGGACGGATCACGGTGGATAAGGGAGCGAAACGGCTCTTCTCCGTCCGTCTCTACCGGGCCAACAAGACAGGTTGGATCGACTATGCGTACTGCCAGGTGATTCCCGGCGCCCATGGGCTTGCCGGCATCTTCGACGCCACACTATGCACGACGCCTGAGCAACGGGGGCTGGGCCAACCATGGCCAACGCCCGCCCTGCCGTCCTTCACGCCTTTGCCAGGCGGGCCGCTGAAGGCTCTTGTTTTCATCGGCGAGTTCCAGCGAGACGCCGTCGAGTTGGCCCAGCGGCTGGAGCTTGACTACGACCTGGCCTATTGCCCCACCTACCGTGGTTCGGGCAAGGTGGAACAGGCCGTCGCGTTCGATGCGCAGGCGATCCTGGGACGTCTCGACCGTCGCGAGTACGACCTGGTCATCCTCGCGGGGCGACCCTCCGATCCGGCCGTGATCAGAGGCATCATAGCGACGGTGCGCGCTGGCGCTGGGCTTCTGGCCATCGAGCCGTTGCAGGGCGGCAAGGCAGTCCACCCGGAGAACCTGCAGCCCATCCTCGGTCTCTTGCCTGTTGAGCCGCTCGGTGGTGATGAACTGCAGCCGATTCTTGGCGCTCTGGCGCCGGATGTCCTCAAGCTGACAGCTCCCGGGAAGAAAATCCTGAAGGGAATCGCGGTGCGGGAATACGGGGCGGGCCGCGTGGTTCGCCTGACCTGGAGCCAGGGCGTACCCGGCCTGATTCCATTCGCTCCCGGGGTCTGCCAGTACTGGGAGTACCGCTGGGCACTCCTGGCCAAATGCGCGCTGTGGGCGGGGCGGCGGGAACCGCCCGCTGTCATCGAATCGCTGCAATGCGCCGAGGATCTGACCGTCCGCATTCGCTCGAAGCAGTCGCGACCATTGACCGTTGCGGTCTCCTGGGACACGCGGCTCGGGTTGGTGGGTGCCTCAGCGAACGCGACCGCGACTGCGCGACCAGCGAAGGACGGGTTGGCGACGCTGACGATACCGATTGAAGGACGACTGAAGCGGATGCGGGGACCGCACGTGGCCAGGGTCGCGCTCTCGAGTGCGGACGGGCCCTTGGATTTCGCCGCCTGTATGGTCCCCGGCGCTGAACCCCGAGTGGAGATCAAGGAGATCAAGGCACCAAAAACGGCCCAACCTGGCGAGATGATAGCGGTGCGGGCAACCTACCGCGCCCTTGCCGACGGGGTGGTGCGCACGGAACTTGTCGATGCCTTTGGCCGCATCGTTGCCAGGGATGACGTGACTGTGTCGGCGGGCACCGGCGAAGTGACCGCCGCCATCCGCGTATCGGACCCCTTCTCGGTGTGTCACCGAATCGTGGTGTCCGCGCTGGACGGCGACGTGCTTGCTGACCAGCAGGAGCGGCAGCTCTTCGTCCCCGCCGCCAACCGAGACCATCTCGACCGTTTCCGCCTGGGGGTCGGCTATGCCGCCATGCACATCCGCTGCCCGGAGTATCTGGAGGAGCACATGGTTGCGTTCCTGCGTTCTCAGGGCGTGGAGGCAGCGACAGTCAACGAGTACATGATCGAACGAGGCATGCCGGCATTCGGCGGCCAAGTCTGCGGCGGGGGGATGCGCTACCGCGGCAGCAGCAACGTGCGAGAGCACAGCTTCAGCAACCCGACCGAGGTGGAGGCATTGGCCAAGCGCACGGTGGCGGGGGTCGGCAAGAAGCGCCACTGGGGATTCTTCGGCTTCAATATGGAAGACGAAGTGCATCTGCATCAGGGAGAAAGCGTCGAAGTGGATACAAGTGAGCACGCCTTGCGCGCCTTTCGTGGTTGGGCGGAGAGCGAGTACGGGAACATCGGTGGAGTCAACGCTGCGTGGGGCACGAGCTACGCCGGCTTCGACGACATCGAGGTCCCACTTCTGTCGAACATGAAGGACGCGGGGAATCCCGCCCGTTGGGTGGACTTCCGCCTGCTCATGGAACGTGATTGGGCCAACGCCTACGCCGCCGCCCACCGGGCCGTTCGCAAGGCGTACCCGGAGGTCAACATGAGTTTCACCAACCCGTACAAATACGGGTCACTTTCCGGCACGGACTTTGCGCGTTGGGCACCACACGAGGAGATCCAGCTTCGCTACTGCCATCGGCATGTATTGGACCGCATCCGCTCCTGGTCCGACGCCCCCGTGCTCTCCTGGTTCGGGTACCGCAGCAATGCTGCCATGTGTGGACACTTCGTCTGGAATCTGGCCTTCAACGGGGGCGCGGTGGCTTTCTGGTGGGATCCGGTAGAACCGTGGGCTTACTCGGGCAAGGAAGGCTTCACGCCGTGGTACATGCTTGGTCCGCTGTGGCGTGAGACGGGCCGCAGCCAGACCGTCAGTCGAGCGGCGAAGGCCCTGCAAGGGGGCATTGGCACGTTGCTCAGCGTCGTCCGGCCTGAGGCACCCGAGGCACTCATCGTCCATTCGCAGCCGAGCATGCACGTGCTCTACGCTCAGGCCGCCATACCGGTGGGACGCCCCATCAAGGACGGATACAGCCGCTATGCGGCCTCCGACGAGGCCCTGGCGCAGTGCCTCATACGCAACGGTCTTAACTACCGGTATATCCTGCCCGAACAGCTCACGCCAGCCCGCCTGGAGGGTGTGAAACTCATCGTCCTGCCATCGTGCGTGGCCCTGCCCGACGAGGCCGGCAAAGCCCTGGCCACCTTCGCAGCAAATGGTGGCAGGTTGCTCGCCGACCTGCCTCCTGGCACCCATGATGAACACGGCAGCCCCCGGGACGACGCTGCACGCTTCTCAACCCTCTTCGCGGGTGATCGCGGCGTCTGCCTCGGGCGGAGCGCAAACCAAGACAGCACGGATGCGCTCGACAAAGCCGTGGCGACCCTGGGAATCCACGGCGCCGTGCGCTGGCAGACGGCGGACGGTCGACCGCCGCAGCGGGTGAGAATGTACCGTTTCCGGCTGGGGAGAACCCGCTATCTGGGCATTCTGCCAGCGGCCGCCCCGGAAGTGGAGGCCGAAGGCCCCCTCACCATCGATCTGCCGGAGGAATACAACGTCTACGATTGCCGCACCGGGACCCGGCTCGGCAGCCTGCGCAGGTTGACCGTGGCGCTGCGCCCAGGAGAACCACACGTCCTTGCCCTGTTGCCCCACAAGCCCACGGGGATCCAGGCCACGGCTTCCTTTGCCCGCAACTCGCTGACCGTGAGCGCGACTCTCGCGGCGGCCCCCGAACCGGCAGACCATGTGTTCCAGATTACGGTGACTCGCGCCGGTGAGGCACAGCCGTTCTCCTGCTACACGCGCGGGGTGGTCGCACCCCAAGGTCGCGCAGAGATCACCATTCCCCTGGCTCTCAATGATCCGGACGGGGAGTGGACCGTGCAGGTGCGTGATGTCGCCACCGGACTGGGGGCCGTTGCCAAGGCCGTCCTCGCGAGACAGTAGCTGCCTACGCGCGGGCGAAGATGGGGTCGAGTTTGGCGGCGACAGAGCGCAGGGCGGTCACCTCCGCCGGGGCGAGCTTCGCCTCCAGCGAGGCCACATTGAGGGCGATTCGGAACAGGTTCTCGTCGCCGGGGGGAATGGCTGAGGTCACGCCCTGGGCAAGCGTCCAGCGCAGGGCGAGAGCAACGAGCGCCGGGTCGTCTACGGGTTGATACCAACACTTCGGGTGGCTCCGGTCCTGCCGCTTGGCCCCCTTTGGCCACCGAGTCATCGCCATCGCCTTCAGGGCCAGTCGCCCCATTCCCTTTGCCTCGGCTGCCCTGAGGACTTCCTGGTCGAACTGGCTCCGTTGATGGCAGACGAAGTTGACTGGGTAGAGAATCGTGTCGAACACCCCGCTGGCAATGGCTGCCAGGGCTGCCTCCACCGAGTGGGCACTGAAACCGAGGAAGCGGATTTTCCCCTGCTTGCGCGCCGCCACAAACGCCTCGACCGCCCCGCCGGGCGCAAGCGCCTTCTTGACGTCCTTCTCCACATCCTGGATCGCGTGCATCTGGTACAGGTCGAAGTGATCGGTCTGCAGTTGCTTGAGCGAGGTATTCAGTTCCTGCTCCGCGCCCGCGCGGTCGCGCTTCTGCGTCTTGCAGGCCAGGAATACCTTGTCCCGGTATGGCTTCAGAGCCGGCCCGAGTTTCGCCTCGGCTTCGCCGCGACCGTAGGTGGGAGCCACGTCGAAGTAGTTGACCCCGCGGTCGATGGCCTGCCGCACGCGCGTGTCCGCATCCTTCTGCGTGCCGCCCATCACCACGATACCACCGAAGCCGATGATCGAGAGCGATTCCCCCGTTTTGCCGAGGGGGCGCTTCGGGAGGGGCTTGCTGTCGTCGCCGATCGCGTCGTTGAGCTGCCCCCACAGCTTTGGGCCGAGCAGGCCGGCAAGCGCAGCAGTCGATCCAGTCTTCACGAAGGCCCGTCTATCCATTGTGCCATCCTCGTTGTCATACCAAGCGGTGCAGCCGAGCCCACCGGGCCCTGCTCCACGCGGGAAACAGCAACCACGGGCTGAGCGGCCTGCTGGTTCCTGCCCTACCGCATCCGTGACAGCTGATACCGCGCACCGTTCCCGATCCCGAGCAAACCCATGCCCGGCTTCCACACAGCAATGCCCCCTTCGGCAAGACTCCCTTCATCCCAAGCGTCCGCGCATTTGATTTCTCCGCAAGCCCGCGTTAATGGTATGGAAGGTCGTAAACGACAGCATTGCAGGTCTCTGTATCGGTTTGTGTCTGGCGTAAGAGAACAAGGAGAACATCATGAGAATCCATCACCGTCATTTCACACTGATCGAGCTCCTCGTGGTGATCGCGATCATCGCCATTCTGGCCTCGATGCTGCTGCCGGCCCTGTCCGCAGCAAGGGAGAAGGCACGGTCGATATCCTGCCTGTCGAACACCAAGCAGCTCGGTCTGGGGGCCGCGATGTATGCGGACGACAATGAAGAACGACTGGGAAAATACGACTGGCAAGGTTGGGAGATGTTCTTGCTGGTGCTGCCCTACATTGGGGACAAGAACCTGTACACATGCCCGAGTCACAGCTATGGCGGCTGCAGCAACGCGGCCTGCATGCGGAGCGTCCTGATCAACACGCACCTACAGATGCGGCTTGGCTATGCCTGGAACCGTATCCATGAAAGCAGCTCCTATGGGGAGTTCAATGGCCGCGCGGGCTACCAAGGCGATTGCGGCTCCCTCGGCAAGAACCTGAGCTCGATCAAGTATCCTTCCACCACGGTACTGGTCGGGGATGGCGTCTGCACCCGCTACCAGCGAGGATCACACCTCACCAACTACTTCCTCAACCACCATCCCAGCTATGCCGTCCACAACAGGGGGATCAATCTCTGCATGGTTGACGGCCATGCGGAGTGGGCTGGCAGGATGGACTTCACCTACTTCGACGCAACACGCCCCTGATCGGGACCGCACGGGCAGTGGACAACCACGGCGAGGCGGGTCATCCGGCCCGCCTCGCTGCCTTGGTGCCTGTAGGGCGGCATTGCGCGTGTGCATTCCCATGCGTCTCTCTGTTGCAGGAAGCCCACCTTCTCGTATAGTACGGGTTCGCTTGCGCGACTGGGTGGTCGTGCCTGTTTCCATGTGTTGTCACGGCAGAATCAAGGAGAATGCCCGATGACCAAGCCTCCGAACAATCCCGAGGCAAAGTCTGCGG
This sequence comes from Victivallales bacterium, assembly GCA_018648945.1. The sequence goes on along the minus strand of JABGQJ010000149.1, from coordinate 1,362 downwards.
CCCCCGCCGATGCTGAGGCTGTGGATTTTATCCGCACCATCATCAACGAACACATGGCGAACGGCACCTACCAGCAACGCGTCCACACCCGGTTTCCCCCCGAACCCAACGGCTACCTCCACATCTGGGCCACGCCAAGGCCATTTGCATCAACTATGGGATCGCCGATGAATTCGGCGGCTGTTACCATCTTCGATTTGACGATACCAATCCCGTCAAGGAGGAGCAGGAGTACGTCGATGCCCAACGTGATGACATCCGCTGGCTTGGCTTCGACTGGGACAACCGGCTCTACTACGCCTCCGACTGTTTCGGCCAGATGTACGACTACGCAGTCGAGCTCATCAAGCAGGGAAAGGCCTACGTGGACGACCTCACCGGCGAGGAGATCCGCGAGTACCGAGGCTCCCTCACCGAGCCCGGACGCGAAAGTCCCTACCGCACGCGTTCGGTCGAGGAGAATCTCGATCTGTTCGCGCGCATGAAAGCGGGTGAGTTCCCGGATGGGAGCAAGACGCTCCGCGCGAAGATCGACATGACCTCGCCCAACGTCAACTTCCGCGACCCGGTCATGTACCGCGTGCTCCATGCCGAGCATCATCGCACTGGCGATGAGTGGTGCATCTATCCCATGTACGACTGGGCGCACGGGATCGAGGATTCCGTCGAGGGCATCACCCACTCCCTCTGCACCCTGGAATTCGAGAACCACCGGCCGCTCTACGACTGGTTCCTGGAACAGCTCGGTGTGCATCGTCCCCAGCAGATCGAGTTCTCGCGCCTGAATCTGACCTACACGGTCATGAGCAAGCGTAAGCTCCTCCGCCTCGTGCAGGAGAAGCTTGTCTCCGGCTGGGACGATCCCCGCATGCCCACCATCTGCGGGCTGCGGCGACGCGGCTACACGGCGGCGGCCATTCGCGCTCTCGTGGCCAAGGTCGGCATCACCAAGTTCAAGAGCACCACCGACGTGGCCCTGCTGGAACACTGCCTGCGGGACGACCTGAACCGGGTCGCACCCCGCGCCATGGGCGTCCTCGATCCCCTGAAGGTGGTCATCACCAACTACCCCGAGGGCCAGGTCGAGCACGTGGCGGCAGTCAACAATCCGGAAGACGCGAGTGCCGGCACCCGCCAGATCCCCTTTGGGCGGGAGCTCTACATCGAGCGCGACGACTTCATGGAGGAGCCCGCCAGAAAGTACTTCCGTCTCGCCCCGGGTCGCGAGGTGCGCCTCCGCTGGGCCTACTTCCTCACCTGCAATGAAGTCATCAAGAACGACGCAGGCGAAGTGGTCGAGCTCCGCTGCACCCACGACCCCGCCACCAAGGGGGGCAATGCCCCCGACGGGCGCAAGGTCAA
>JABGQJ010001489.1 GCA_018648945.1 Victivallales bacterium | reverse complement strand
GTTCAAGTCAGACCAAGCCGAGTACTATACGCTACCATCGGCCACTTGGCGATACCCAACGGACGCTTTCCCGACCACCACCCATAGCATAGGCACGCATCGCTCCCGCCACAAACACCCGGATCGAGACAAAGGGCGCGGACAAAGTGGGGGAAATGCAGAATGGCGAAGCCAAAATCCCGCAGAGCGGGACAGGTGCAGAATGGGGCGGGGCTCGCCACATTGCCGATGGGGACCCATGCCTTGATCATGGCCATGCCGTGCGGAATATGTCAGGATGGCCAGCGGACTAGTCGGCTGCGATGAAGTCGCGGACCCAGCGGGCCTGTTGCTCGTGCAGGTCGATCAGGAAGCCCCCGAGGATGGCGTAACTGGCAATGGCCCCGGAGCGGACGTACTCGCGGACCTTGGTCCACTGGAGTTCGAGGCGGTCCATGGGCATGCCGTCAAGGATGGTGAAATCACGCAGGTAGCACCCCAAATTGATCGGTGTGCCGGGGAAGATGGCCTGGCATCTCTCCACGTACTCATCCAACCGCTCCAGCCGAGCGGAATCCCACACCCAGAGGCTGACCACGTCGATGCAGTCCTGGAACCCGTCCCAGTTGGCGGGCTCCAGTTCCCGCGCATAGACCACGGCCCAGAGCTTGAGCAGGGGATTGTGCTC
>JABGQJ010001488.1 GCA_018648945.1 Victivallales bacterium | reverse complement strand
CTCACACTGTCTGAAAAGGCGGGCTCGAAGTTTTTTTGCACGGAATGGTTTGAACATGGTTGCCATCTCATTGCCCGATGGAACAGTGCGCCAATATGACGGCGCGGTGACGGCGGAACAAGTCGCCAACGACATCGGTCCCGGCCTGGGCAAGGCTGCCATCGTGGCCCGTATCGACGGCGAATTGGCCGATCTGCGCCTGCCCATGGCGGCGGATGCCCAGCTTGAAATCATCACCCGGCAGAGCGACGAGGCATTGGAGATCCTGCGCCACGATTGCGCCCATGTCCTGGCCGAGGCGGCCAAGGAGCTGTGGCCAGAAATTCAGGTCACCATCGGGCCGTCGATCGAGAACGGCTTCTTTTATGATTTTTCCAAGCAAGAGCCCTTCACGCCGGAAGATCTGGTCACCCTGGAAAAACGCATGGTCGAAATCGTCGGCCGCGACGAAGCGATCGAGCGCGAGGTCTGGGAGCGGCAAAAGGCGATCGATTATTTCACCTCAATCGGCGAGCACTATAAGGCCGAGATCATCGGCGATCTGCCCGAGGACGAGACCATTACCGTCTATCGCCAGGGCGATTTCATCGATCTGTGCCGGGGCCCGCATCTACCCTCGACGGGCAAACTGGGCAACGACGCTTTCAAGCTGATGTCAATCGCCGGGG
>JABGQJ010001487.1 GCA_018648945.1 Victivallales bacterium | reverse complement strand
GCGGCATCAGTTCCGTTGAGCTGATGGGTGGCCCGGCCGAAGGCTTTGCCCGGGCCTACGACAAGAAGAACCCCGGTGGCGACCCCATGGATGGCTTCAAGGCCCTGCGCAGACTCTATAGCGACGCCGGCGTCGCCATCCACATCGTCAAGTTCGGCAGCATCGGCAACCCCAAGATGCCTGAGGAGAAAATCGAGCGCTACTTCAACGTCGCGAAGGCACTGGGCGCCAAGGGCATCACCCGAGAGATCTCCGAGCCTGCCGCCAAACGGCTCGGCCCAATCGCCGACAAGCACGAGATCATGATCGGCTTCCACAACCACATGCAGCTGACACCCACGACCTACGACGGCGACATCCTCTCCTACGGCAAGTATCTCGGCATCAATCTGGATATCGGACACTACGTCGCCGGCACAAATCAGGACCCCATCGCCCTGATCGAGAAGCACCATGAGCGGATTCTCAGCCTCCACCTCAAAGACCGCAAGCTGAACAAGGGCCCGAACATGCCATTCGGCCAAGGCGAGACCCCCATCGCCGGCGTCCTGCAGTTCATGGCCAAGAACAAGCTGACGTTCCCCGCGGACGTTGAGCTGGAATACAGAGTGCCCAAGGAATCCGGAGCCGTCGAGGAGATCAGCAAGTGCGTCCAGTTCTGTAAGGAC
>JABGQJ010001486.1 GCA_018648945.1 Victivallales bacterium | reverse complement strand
GAAACATATTATCGGCAAGACACCATTAGAAGGCCCTAATGCCCTCCGTAGCGGCGAAAACATCGAAATCGACGAGAAGCAGCAGCGTATCGTCTTGAGAAACTGTGGTGTCATCGACCCCGAAAACATCGACGACTATATCAGAAGAGAGGGCTACTGCGCCATTGAGAAGGCGCTCTTTGAGATGTCGGCAGACGACGTCCTGGGAGAGCTTAAAACTTCGGGCCTCCGCGGCCGTGGCGGCGCTGGTTTCCCTACGTGGCTCAAGTGGTCTTTCACCAAAGAAGCCTCTAGCGACGAGAAATATATAGTATGCAACGCCGACGAGGGCGACCCCGGCGCGTATATGGATAGAAGCACCCTTGAGGGCGACCCCCATGCTATCCTCGAAGCTATGGCAATAGCGGGATATACCGTCGGCGCCAGCACTGGCGTGATATATATCAGGATAGAATACCCTCTAGCGATAAAACGCCTAGAGATCGCCATAGAACAGGCGAAAGAATATGGTCTCCTCGGAAAAGACATCCTAGGCAGCGGGTTTGACTTCGACATAGAGATAAGATTTGGCGCTGGAGCCTTCGTCTGTGGCGAAGAGACAGCACTGCTGGCCTCCGCCGAAGGCGAGCGTGGGATGCCTGTCCCAAGGCCGCCGTTCCCTGCTGTAAAA
>JABGQJ010001485.1 GCA_018648945.1 Victivallales bacterium | reverse complement strand
AGACTGGCAGAAGGGACCAGCGCGCCCAAGTGCGGAACCTGACCGGGTGCGGAGTTCGCACCAATCCGACTTGCCTGGCTGGACGGGGGGCCGTACAATGGAAGGTGAATTGAGGTAGAGACGGCCTGGGTACAAATCGGCCAGCCCCTGCTTCGTGAGTACAGATCCGAACAGACGAGAGCCAAACTCATCCCCTCCCGATGGGATGCGTCCGAGGCATCTCCGTTCGCCCCGTCGATGCGGCGTGTTCGAATCCACAACCAGAGGTCTCCCCATGGCATCCAGCAACCCAGTTCATGAATCGAGCATCCCGCGACCTCCCGGCCTCGCGCGGAACCGGCGCTTTACCCTCATCGAGTTGCTCGTCGTCATCGCGATCATCGCGATCCTCGCAGCCATGCTGCTTCCGGCTCTGGGGAAAGCGAAAGAGAAGGCGAACGGCGCAGCGTGTCAATCCAACATCAAGCAGTTCGGACTGGCCTTCCTGCTCTACGCGGAGGATATGGATGAGTGGTTCTGCCCAACCTATGCGTACAGAGCCCCTTCCGGGGCAGGAAATCTGCCGGGGAACATGGAGTACGGCACGCTCTATCTCTCCTACAGTGGCTACCTCCCCTACGCCAAGCGCAACAGCTGGCAACCGAATTCAGGATCAGTCTACAACTGCCCAT
>JABGQJ010001484.1 GCA_018648945.1 Victivallales bacterium | reverse complement strand
ATGCTCGACATCACGGTGGTCCAACAGCGGCGCAAAGCCCGGTTTGTCGGGGCCTGGATCCGTTCGCGTGGGCAGATGCCGGTGAGCTTCAGTGATGCCACTCGGAAGCGCTTCAGCGATGAGGTGAACGAGGGGCAGGCGGTCACCCGTGCGTCACTCCAAAAGGACAAGGCTCTCTACGCGTCCTACCTTGCCTGGTGGCAGGGGAAGCGACGGACCTTCCTGTCAGCTATGAAGGACTACTTGCGGACGAATGGCGTTGAGGATGCAGTGGTCCTCTACACGGGCTGCGCAGGCGAGCCCGGCGTCGGCTTCGGCTCCTGGGAACCACGTATGGTGACCGACACACCTCCTGCGTGGCAGGGCCTTCTCAAGCAACCTGAGCATATCACCGGCAAGAAGGAGGTCATTGACGCCGTCAGTATCGCTCGTGTTGTAACTGACGATCTCTACCTGGCGGGACTGACCTCTCCCGGGCTGACTTGGGGAGAGTGGGAGGTCCAGCATTCGCGCCCTGCGGACGACCCGCTGGCCTACACGGACACAGCGGGGGTGATGCTGTCTCATGCATTCAATCGGCTCTACACGGTGTCCTCCCCGCGCACCTTTGATGCCTTTCGTACCCCGGCCGGTCTGGCCCTGATGCGTCACTACGCCCTGAACGAGCACATG
>JABGQJ010001483.1 GCA_018648945.1 Victivallales bacterium | reverse complement strand
ATTACCTGTTGGAACACATGACATAACCATCAATACTGTAAACATAGTCAATAGTATTAGTTTTTTATTCATATTTTATCTCTCTCTTCCCTTTTTTATTTGTTATCGTTACTTCTTATTTTAATTAAAAAATATTAGGATTGCATAAGGAAATATATAAAAAATAACGTAATAATGTGCGTGTCTCTTCTATAAACAAAAAGACCCCACGCTTGGTGAGGCTATTATTGTAGCGCAGCTTGAAGCTATTATGAAGCTAAATATGAAAACCTATAATTATATATAATACAGTTTTGTCGATGAAAAAAGCGGAGAGGGTGGGATTCGAACCCACGGTACGCTATTAACGTACACACGCTTTCCAAGCGTGCGCCTTAAGCCACTCGGCCACCTCTCCAAGTTTATTCTAACAAAAGTTTAAATGCTTCTCCACCTTTATAACTTTTTATCTTCTTTTCTCTTTTCATGGCTTCCGCTCGTGTGAAATATTTTTCTGACCATACCAATTTCAATGGCCTTCTGTTTTTTGTTGATTTCACAGATCCTCTATTATGAGCTTTCAATCGCATCTCCAAGTTCTCTGTCGAACCGATATAGTACCTATTATCCATTTCACTCTTTAATATATAGACATAATTCACAAAAGAATATACTGTTTAATACGATCTATTTT
>JABGQJ010001482.1 GCA_018648945.1 Victivallales bacterium | reverse complement strand
CCAGCTCGGTCATGTTGTAGCTGCGCCGCGTCTGGTTCGCATACTGAGACGCAATCTTGTCCGAGGGGCAGCGATAGATGGCATGCCGATCCTTGCCCCTCACACGCGGATCCCAGGCGCTCAGACGCTGTTCCGCGGTCGAGAGGTTGCGCCCGTCGTAGGATCCCAGGTGGTCATCCCAGCTGACCTTGTTGGTGGTGGTGGCTTTGCTGGTGGGGAAACGCTCGGCGAAGTCGTCGACATAGAGGGCGATCGCCAAACCGATCTGCTTCACGTTGTTAAGACAGCTGCTCTGGCGCGCCTTCTCCCGGGCCTTGCTCAACGATGGCAACAGCATCGCCGCGAGGATCGCGATGATCGCAATCACAACCAGCAACTCGATCAAGGTGAAACTGCTGCGCTCGACTCGGGCCGTTCGATTCCCTTCCATGGTCACTCTCCTTGTTGTCGTCTTCTGTTCCTGAAATACCTGCAGACCGGGGTCGCAATCACCAACTGCAAGCGCTTGCACTTACTAGAATAGCAGTCAGGAGTGAATCCGTCAAGTAAAGGGCCCTCTTTTCTGCAAGCGCTTTACGCAACCGAGGGGAGGAATGCCCTCCTTGATGCCCGGGTGCGGGCCGGTATGTTGAGACTGCCCCTGCGCCACACGGCACGGGGTTTGGTATCACAG
>JABGQJ010001481.1 GCA_018648945.1 Victivallales bacterium | reverse complement strand
CGGCATGTTCTCCAACCAGCGCCTGTCCCCCAAGCTTGAGGCCGCCCTGTCCGTCCGGGGGAAGAGATAGGCGTTCTGCTCGACCATTCCGGTTGCCATTGACTTTGCGGTGCCGCTGCCTATCGTGACGCGTTGGTTGTACGTGTCCAAACGAACGGAGAACTGCCGCCATGTGGAACCGCCTGCCCCTTCTTGTCTTCTCCTGTGCCGTCTTCCTCGGAATCCACGTTCAGGCGTGGAGCGGGCACGAGACGAAAGCCCACGGCCTGCGGGTACTTATTCACGAGATCCCCGACGTGGCGGAGCCGGACCGGCCGACGACGGTGACGGTGGAGCTGGAGAACCTGAGCGACGGCGAGCTGGCGGGGACGCTGGTAGTCCGGGACCTGGTGGACGCCTGGCGGGTGGTTGGCGCGAACGAGAAGCCATTCCGTGTGGCGGTTGGTGCCAAACAGGAGTTGGTCTTCCAGATCATTTCTGGCCGCCCCGTCTATGCAGCGCTCTATCCTGTCCATGTCCATGCGGTTCTTGGCGAGGGTAAGACGGTCCATGCGGTGCGCATCTTCCGGGTCAAGAAGGCTCTGCCGAAGGCCATTCCCGATGCTGCACCCAAGGAGCTGCCCGTATTGCGGCTTGCTCCCGATGGGGCCCTGGCGCTGTGGAGCTAACGGGAC
>JABGQJ010001480.1 GCA_018648945.1 Victivallales bacterium | reverse complement strand
AACGGCTTCAGGCTGGGCAATGGAGAGGTCAAACTCAATACGGGCCGCGTTGCTGAGGTCGAGTTTTCTGTCAAGGTGATAGAGGGAACGTTGTAGGTCGCGACTGAAGGGACAGGGCAGGCGAAGCGCCCGGCCTGCGACCCGTTCGACCACAGTCACAGCCGGCATTTCGGACACTCGCAGCAGGTCGAGAACGGGAGTCCATGCCTTACCGGCCGCGTTCGAGTCCGGGTAGTCAAACGAGTCGATCACGATCGTGTCTGCCGTCGCGGATAGGCCGATCGCGGCAACCCAGGCCAACGCGGGGAACCAGAGTAATCTGTGCCTACTGCTCATACTTATCTCTCCCGTCAGTCGCTGGTCAGGATGTCCGAGCAGATATCGGTTCCTCGGAAGCGATACCGGCCGTCCTGGTTGCGGGTACACGCTCCATACACGGATCGGAGTGGCGCCTCTGTACTGACCGTGAGCGAGGCTTGGCTCGGCCCGGGACCAATCCCGGTGACCAGAACGCGGATGCGCCCCTTCTCATCTGTGTAAGCCTTGCTCAGGACGCTGCCCTCTTCAGCTGTCACCGTGACGTCGGGGCCATCCTTGTCTGAGAGGAGAAAAGGCGCGAGATCGGTCATCGTCTTTGCCATTCGGCAGACCTCAGGCCAGCGCCGGGAGAAGTC
>JABGQJ010000148.1 GCA_018648945.1 Victivallales bacterium | reverse complement strand
CACCGGCGGCCAGGACAAGAGCGTCCCCCCCGACAGTGTCATCCGTCTGGTCGGCGTGCTCAAGAAACTGGACCGCCGTGTACTCCACATCCATCGGCCCGAGGGTGGGCACAGCTCGACCGTCCCCGATGCCACTGCCGCCATGGAGTTCGTCGTGCAGGAAGCCCTTGGCCTAGGTGCCAAAGGCGGCGGCACGTTCTTCGCGGGACAGCGCCCGCTGAGCGATGATGCCAAGGGCCAAGTGGAGGTCGGTCTCCGGGTTTCCATCCAGGCTGCCGGGAAGCTCAAGGGCGCGTGGTTCTACCAGGCCCTGAGCGAGACGGGAGATCATGTGTTGCGTCTGTGGGACAAGGACGGCAAGCGGCTGGCCCAGGCAGAGGCCCCCGCAGCTACCACTCCCGGTTGGCAGTACGCTGCCTTCCCCACGCCGGTGACCGTGCAGGCTGGGCAGGTGCTCGTACTCTCCTACACCGCCAGCAGCCATTACGTGGCCACCACGGAAGCCTTCGCCAAGCCCATCGTCCGCCCCGGCATCACCGCCGAAACCGGGCTCTACAGCTTCGACGAGCTTGGCAAGATGCCCGTCAAGACCTACCAGAACATGAGCTACTTCCTGGATGTGGCCTACGAAAAGGGCGAGGCGGAATAGTCCACCTCGCCCCCCCGGCCGCCCAGCCACTGGCACGCTTGTCCGGCTCCGCAACGACGGTATAGTGCCTGCCTGGCGATGGGGTCCGCCATGAACCGCTGAGAACGCCTCGGCTGATGACTCCTATCCAACTCTCGTACGGGTGCCTCCACGGTGCCCCTGGATGGGCAGCTATCGTCGCAAGGAGAAATCGCCATGGCGGTGGGTATCGCCGAGATTATTGTCCTGGGTCTTATTGCCGACTGGGTGTTCTCCCGGATCGGCATCCCGGGCCTGGTGGGCATGTTGTTGGTTGGGGTAGGGATGGGGCCCTACGTGTTGGGCTACCTCGACCCCGACCTGCTGGCTGTGGGGGGGGATCTGCGGCTCATCGCGCTGATCGTCATCCTCCTGCGAGTCGGCTTCAAGCTCGGCCGGACGACTCTGCACCGAGTGGGGGGGAAGGTGCTGCTGCTAGCCTTCATCCCGGCGACTTGCGAAGGGTTGACGATCACTCTGGTGGCCCCGTTGCTGCTGGGACTGAGCCTGCTGGAGTCCGCAATTCTCGCGTCGGTGCTGGCGGCGGTCTCGCCGGCGGTGGTGGTACCCTCCATGATCCGCTTCATCGAGGAGCGCCGGGGAACGGACAAGGACATCCCATCCATGGTCATGGCGGCCGCTTCGGTGGACGACATCTACGTCGTCGTGGCCCACAGCGTAGTGCTGGGGCTCTATGTGGGGGGCGAGGGCAATCTGGGCTGGCAGATCGCCAGCATCCCGATCTCCTTGATCCTCGGCGTGTTGGTCGGCCTAGGAATCGGGGTAGCCATGTATCGGCTCTTCGACCGCTTCAACCCTCGGGCTACCAAGCGGGTCCTGATCATCCTGGCGGTCGCGATCCTGCTGATTCGCCTTCAGCACGTGCTGGCTGGGTGGGTGCCGTTCGCAGGGCTGATCTCGGCGATGGCGATCGGCTTTGTGATTCTCGAAAGGCGCGAGCACATGGCGCACGAGATCTCCGCCAAGCTGGGGAAAATCTGGGTATTCGCCGCGATCATCCTCTTCTCCATGGTTGGCGCCCAAGTGAACATTGGCGTGGCGTGGCAAGCGGGGGCCATGGCCGTCGCGGTGATCGGCCTGGGCCTCCTCGCCCGCAGCGCGGGCGTCCTGGCCTGTCTGATGCGAAGCGGTCTCACCCTCCCCGAACGGCTGTTCGTGGCCGTGGCCTACTGCCCCAAGGCAACTGTGCAGGCCGCCATTGGGGCGGCGCCGCTGGCGGCGATGAAGATGGCGGGTATGGATACCGGCCCCGGCGAGCTCATTCTCGCCGTTGCCGTCCTCAGCATCATCCTCACCGCTCCTGCCGGAGCCTGGGGGATCGCAACCCTCGGCAAACGCGTCCTCACGGTCTCGCCGGAAGCCGGAAACGATGCCTACCAGGCGGTCGTCGAGAGCAGATCGGGTGACGACAGCTGATACCGTAGAGCCCAGCCCCCCCCCTGCCGCAAGCCAGCGGTCGCTGTCATGACCCGGTCGCACTTGCAGGCCACGTCGGGCCCATGTAGTATCGTGGTAGACGAGCGTTCATTGAGAACCCGAACCCACGTTCCAGAGCCCTGGTCGGCAATCCACTCCGCCCAGGAAGGATTGGTGCCCGATGAGATCCCTCGCCCTCTCCCTCTGCGCCTTGTCCTTCGCCGCCTTGGCGCAACCGGTGCTTCCCAAGGTGGTGCCACACGCGCCGACATCCTACCGCGATGTCGCGAAATACCTCAATGCCGGCGGTTCGTTCTACACCTACATGAGCACCGAACAGTGGGGTGCCAAGCTCGACCAGTTCGCGGACAAGCTCTGGGGGGGCATCGTCGAGAACCTGGCGGGAGAAGAGCAGGTGGGAGCGCAGGTGGTCCTCCACTTCGTGCACAGTCTCATCAATGACTCCGGCCTCCGAGCAGCGCGAGGCGTCGGCATGAGTTCGGTGCCGGAAGGCAACGGGATGTACCAGAACCGGGCCGTCGTCCTCCACGTGACGCCGGGACCGCCGCAGGGCCTGTTCTGGGATACCTCGATCGGCAGGAACGGCAAGCTGAAGATGCTCGATTGTGTCCCGGAGGATGCAGTCATGGCTGCCTCTGGCCCCTCTAACCCCACCCCAGTCTGGAACTGGGTGAAGAAGACCATCGCCACCTCCGACTTCGAGCCGCTGGTGTCGGGCTTCAACCAAGCCATCGCAATGAGCGGGGGCCAAGGCATCGACCTCGACCAATGGGTCGCCTCCATCGGCCCGGGGGCCGGCTTTGTCGTCACGGTCAGCCACGATGAGAACGTGCTTGTTCCTCTCCCCAATGGCCCCCAATTGGAGGTCCCGCAGACGGCTGCCGCCCTATTGGTCGAGGTGAAGGACGATACCATCTTTCAGTACGTTGACGGCATGCTCCAGGCCATGCCGAACGTCACCCGCACGGACGACGGCGATCTGCGCATGCGCAGCGTCCAGGTCCCTGTTCCGGTCCCAATTCGGTTCAAGCCGACCATCGCTCGTTTCGGTCCCTACCTGGTCCTCGCGACCAACGACACGATCGTGCAGGCCATGGATTCCTGTCGCCGGGGTGAGAGCCCAACCATCACGAAAACGGCGGAGTTCCAGACCATGGCCAGAGGCCTGCCCACAGAGGCCATGGGCTTTTCCTATGTCAGCGAGCGTTTCGGCGACACCATTACCGGCCTCGTTGAAGCAGCCATGGCCGCCGACCCTGACACCAAGGCGATGGCTGAGTTCATGGGGAAGATGAAAGGCCAGGCCTCCTATGGGGTGTCCGTGAAAATGCCCGACGCCATCGTCTCCATCAGCCGCACGAACTTCGACCTGGGGGAAGCGCTGATCACGCAGATCGCGGCGATGCCAGCGGCACTGGTTGGGGGCGGCATGCTCGCCTGGTATGCCCAGGTCGCGCACAGAGGCCGAGCGCCCGCCGCCAGCGATATCGGCAATCTCAAGCAAATCGGCCTGGGAATGATGATGTACTCGATGGACCACGATGACAAGTTCCCAGACGATCTCGGAGAGATCTGGCCCTACATCAACGACGGCAAGGTCTTCGTTTCCCCTGCCAGCAATACCCCACCGCCCGCCAATGCGGCTGAGGTCCGGGCCGGCAAATGCGACTATCTGTACTTCGGCAAGGGGAAGAAGGAGACCGAGATTCAGAAGCCGTCGCTGACGCCCCTGGCCTGCACCAAACCGGGGCTGTTGGCGGAAGGGGTGAACGTCCTCTACTGCGATGGGCACGCGGCACGGAGCCGCGTGGTCAAGGACGATCTCAAGAAGCTCATCGATGCGGCAGGCCAGCCTGCTCCGTAGCGAAATGGCGTTTGCAGGGGGTGCCTGCCCAGTGTAGAGTCGTAGTCTGGCCCACGTCCAGAGAGAACCCGAACCCCATGTCTCAGAGACCCGGTATGCACTCGTTGCCAGCCGGGAAGGATTGGTGCCCGATGAAGCTCTTCCCCCGTTGTCTGTTCTGTCTTTGCGCCCTGTCGTTCGCTGTTTCGGCGCAGACTCTCCTGCCCAAGGTGGCACCGCACACGCCCACTTCCTACGGCGATGTCGCGAAGTACCTCAACGCCAACGGTACGCTCTATACCTACATGAGTACCGAACAGTGGGGGGCCAAACTCGACGACTTCGTGGGCAAGCTCGGTGGGGCGATCCTCGAAGCCATGGAGGGGGACAATGAGCAGGCCGGGGTGGAGGTCGCCCTCCATTTCCTGCGCAGCTTCATCGACGAGTCTGGCTTACGGGCGGCGCGGGGTGTCGGCATGAGTTCGGTGGCCGAAGGCAAGGGCCTGTACCAGAACCGTGCCGTCGTCCTTCACCAAATGCCAGGGCCGCCACAGGGCCTGTTCTGGGATGTCGCGGCCAGCGAGAACGGCAAACTCAAGATGCTCGATTGCGTCCCGCAAGATGCGGTCATGGCCACCTACGGCCCGTTCCGCCCCACCCCGATCTGGGACTGGGTGAAGAAAACCATCGTCTCCTCGGGCTACGAGCCTGCGCTGGCGGGATTCAACCAAGCCATCATGATGACTCGGGGCCAGGGCATTGATCTCGATCAGTGGTTTGAGTCCATGGGCCCAGGCATGGGGCTCGTCGCCACGATCAGTCGCGACGAGAAGGTGGTTGTGCCCTTGCCCAACGGCACCCGACTGGAGATGCCGCAGATGGCCCTGGCCGTGCTGATCGAGGTGAAGGACGACAGCATCTTCCAGTTCGCCGATGCCATGCTCCAGGCCCTGCCGAACGTCACCCGCACCGACGACGGCGATCTGCGCATCCGCAGCGCCCAGCTCCCCATTCCCCTCCCGATCAAGGTCAAGCCGACGATCGCTCGTTTCGGTCCCTACCTGGTCCTCGCCACCAATGGCGACATCGTGCAGGCCATGGATTCCTGTCGTCGGGGCGAGAACCCAACCATCGCCAAGACGGCGGAGTTCCAGACCATGGCCAAGGGCATGCCCACGGAGGGCATGGGCTTCTCCTTCGTCAGCAGACGCTTTGGCGAGAACATCTCCGACCTGGTTCAGGCGGCCATGTCCACCGACCCGGATGCCAAGGCGATGGCTGGCTTCATGGGAGGCATGGAGAGCCAGGCCTCCTACGGGGTGTCAGTGAAGATGCCCGACGCCATCGTGACCGTCAGCCGCTCGGATTTCGATCTGGGGGAGGCCCTCGTCGTGCAGCTTGCAGCGGTGCCGGGGGTCATGCTGATGAGCGCGCTCCCCGCCATTACCCAAGCCCGCGGCAGAGCCCATACCATCAGCGACATAGGCAATCTCAAACAGATCGGCCTGGGGATGATGATGTACTCCATGGACAACGATGACAAGTTCGCAGACGATCTCGGCGAGATCTGGTCCTACATCAACGACGGCAAGGTCTTCGTGTCGCCCGCCGGCAAGACGCCGCCGCCTGCCAATGCGGCTGAGGTCCGGGCCGGCAAATGCGACTATCTGTACTTCGGCAAGGGGAAGAAAGCGGCCGGAATCCAGAAGCCATCCGAGACGCCGCTGGCCTGCACCAAACCGGGACTGTTGAAAGAGGGCGTGAACGTCCTCTACTGCGATGGCCACGCGGAATGGAGCCGCGTGGTCGGTGGCGAGCTGAGGAAGCTCATCGATGCGGCAGGCCGGCCCATTCCATAGCCTTCTGCCCCCGCTACGCCAGGGACACTGTGGCAGCGGCGGATCCCGCTTGCAGGCTGCGCTGCGCCGGTGTAAAGTCATGGCGTATCGCCCCTCAGAGAAGATGTCACGTCACGTCCCAGAGACTCGGCCAGCAGCTCCCGCCAGCTGGAAAGGATTGGTGCCCGATGAAACTCTTCCCGCGTTGCCTCCTTGGGCTCTTCGCCCTCTCCTTCGCCGTCTCGGCCCAGACCTTGCCAAAGGTCACGCCGCAGGCACCCACATCCTACGGTGATGTGGCGAAACACCTCAATCCCGACGGTTCGTTCTACCTCTACATGAGCACGGAGAAGTGGGGGGCCAAGCTGGACGAGTTTGCAGGCAAGCTTGGCGGGGCCATCATCGACAACCTGGAAGGGGAGGAACGGATGGGGGCGCAGGTCGTCCTCCACTTCGTGCGCAGTTTCATCAATGAGTCCGGCTTGCGTGCAGCGCGCGGCGTTGGCATGAGTTCGGTGGCGGAAGGCAAGGGCCTTTACCACAACCGGGCCGTCGTCGCTCACGCGATGCCGGGGCCACCGAAGGGCCTGTTCTGGGAGATGTCAACGACCGGGAACGGTGCGTTCAAGATGCTCGACTGCATCCCGGAGGATGCGGTCATCGCCACCTATGGCCCATCCAAGCCCGCCCCGCTCTGGGACTGGGTGAAGAAGACGATTGCCACCTCGGACTTCGAACCAGTGCTCTCTGGGTTCAACCAGGCCATCATGATGACGCGCGGCCAGGGCATTGACCTCGACCAGTGGTTTGAGTCCATCGGGCCAGGTGCGGGCCTCGTTGCCACCATCAGCCGTGAAGAGAAGGTGCTCGTGCCGCTACCCACCGGTGTCCAACTGGAAGTGCCGCAGATGGCCCTGGCTTTGCTGATCGAGGTGAAGGACGACAGCATCTTCCAGTTCATCGACACCATGCTCCAAGCCGTGCCGAACGTCACGCGCACCGACGACGGCGATCTGCGCCTGCGCAGCATCCAGGTCCCCGTTCCGGTCCCGATCCGGTTCAAGCCGACCATCGCCCGCTTTGGCCCCTATCTGGTCCTGGCCACCAACGACGAGGTCGTCCAGGCCATGGATTCCTGCCGCCGGGGCGAGAGCCCGACCATCGCCAAGACACCGGAGTTCCAGACCATGGCCAAGGGGCTGCCCACGGAAGGCATGGGGTTCTCCTTCGTCAGCAGACGCTTCGGTGACAATATCACAGGCCTCATCCAGGCGGCCATGTCGGCCGATCCGGAAACCGAGGTGATGGCTGGCTTCATGGGGGGCATCGAGGGGCAGGCCTCCTATGCGGTGTCGGTCAAGATGCCCGATGCGATCGTCTCCCTCAGCCGCACCAACTTCGACATGGGAGAGGTACTCGTCATACAATGCGCGGTCGTGCCAGGGGCAATCATGGCAGGGATGCTGCTTCCTGCTCTCGCCCAAGCCCGCGCCAAAGCCCGGACAATCAGCGACATCAACAATCTCAAGCAGATCGGCCTTGGAGTCTTCATGTACACTGACGAGCACAACGGACAGTTGCCCAACGACCTTGGGGATGTCTGGGAGTACATCGGCAACAACGGCAAGGTCTTTGTCTCCCCCGCCGGCAAGACTACCCCACCCGCCAACGCGGCAGAGGTCCGGGCCGGCAGATGCGACTACCTATACTTCGGCAAGGGCAAGAAGATGGCCGAGATCCAGAACCCCTCCCAGACACCCATGGCCTGCACCAAGCCGGGCCTGCTGAAGCGCGGCGTCAACGTCGCCTTCTGCGATGGGCACGTCGAGGGGAGGCCCTTCATCGACGACGAACTGAAGAAGCTCATTCAGGCAGCAGAGCATCCTGCTCCGTAACGCGAATTCGGAAGATAGAGAGACTATGAAGCACAAGCGATTTACCCTCATCGAGCTGCTCGTCGTCATCGCGATCATCGCGATCCTGGCCTCCATGCTCCTGCCAGCCCTCTCGAAGGCTCGGGAGAAGGCCCGCCAGATTTCCTGCGTGAGCAACCTGAAACAGATCGGTCTGGCCGTGTTCATGTATGCGGACGATCACAGCGAGACGTACAACCTCGCCTACCACAGCTCGGCCTATGGCTTTACCAGCGGCTACTTCCACAACATCCTGACGGCCTACACTGGCGATGACGCGGTGTTTGTCTGCGCTTCGGACCCCGATCTGTGGTTGAACCGCTATGGCAGCGACCTCAGCTACGTGCAATCCTACAAGCTGCATCCCCCCGGCACCCTCCCCGGCAGCGCCCCCCTCAGATGGGTCAGCCTCGGGGCCGTCAAGCGCCCCAGCGAGGCCGTGTGCACCGCAGCCAACGGCGATGGAGCGTCACCCAATGGCCAACTGACCCCGGGAACCCATGGGCGCCTTGCCTCGCCAGGGTACGTGGACTGGGCGCGGGTAGGACGCTTCCGCCACGGCAACCTCGCCAACTACTCCTTCGCCGATGGCCATGTGTCCTCCCTGTCCCCCGGCACCATCATCGATGAGGCCAAGTACTGGGCCAACTGGTAAGCGGATCAGCCCACAGCCGAGAGGGGCGGGAACGAAGTCGAGCAGCATGCCGGCGGTGGTCACCCTACTTTTCGACCCCTCGCCTCGCCTGGACACCCGCCGCGTAGTAGTGCTTGATCTCGCGCATTTCCGTGACGAGATCGGCCCGCGCCACAATGCGCGGATCGGCGCGGCGACCAGTCAGGACCAACTCCACGTTGGCCGGCTTCTCCTCGATGAGAGCAAGCAACTCCACCACCGAGAACAGCCCGAAATGGGTCGCGATGTTGGCCTCGTCCATGATCACGAGACGGTGGCCACCCGCCGCAAACACGCGGCGAACCTCGGCCAGACCTTCTGCCGCGGCCGCGCGATCCTCGTCGCTGGGCTGACCGCGGATGAAGCCCCCGGCCCCGAACTGCCGCAACTCGATGAGGTCGGTGAAACGCCTGAATGCGTCCAACTCACTATAGTGCGTGCCCTTTGCGAACTGGCCGATGAAGACGGGCAGCCCGGCGCCAGCCGCGCGCAACGCCAGACCGAACGATGCAGTCGTCTTGCCTTTGCCGTCCCCGGTGTACACCTGCACGTAGCCTCGGAGCCAGTCCCTGCCTTCTCTTTCCAACATCGCACTGCTCCCGATTAGGTAGTTCGGCCAAGGCACGCCATGCGGGCCGGAGCGCGCACCAGCATCCAGATGAAGAACGGACCGCCCAACACCGAAGTGATGATGCCAACCGGAATCTCGGCGGGCGCGATCAGCACGCGGGCCAGCGTGTCGCAGAGAGTGAGAAAGACCCCGCCAAACAGACAGGTGGTGGGTAGCAGGTGGCGATGGTTGCTACCCACCAGCAGACGGCACATGTGGGGAACCATCATCCCCACGAACCCAATCGGGCCGCAAACGGCAACCACCGCGCCGACGCAGATCGAGGTCGCGAGGAAAAGGATGTGCTTCACCCGACGCACATCGACGCCGCGACTGATGGCCAACTCCTCGCCCACACTCATCAGGTTCAGTTCATGGGTCATGGCGAAGAGAATCAGGACGCCGGTAGCCACCAACGGGGCAAGGCCAAGAACACGGTCGTACCCCATGCCCTCCAATCCTCCCATCAGCCAGTGGAGGATCTTGAAGGAACCAGCGAGATCGGACAGGTACTGGATAAGCATGATCAGGCTCGAGCTGAATAGGTTGACCGCGATCCCCGCCAGCAACAGGGTGGCAGTGGAGAAGCCATGCCGCAATCGGGTCAGGCCATAGACCAGGGAGATGGAACCCAGCGCCCCGAGGAACGCAAATACCGAGACCCCGGAGATCGAGAGAACGGCAAAGGAGAGACCAAGCCACACATAGAGGGCGGCCCCAAGCGAGGCCCCGCCCGCAACCCCCAGCGTAAACGGCGTGGCCAGAGGGTTCCGGAACATGGCCTGGAACGCCATCCCGCAGGCGGCCAGGCCGGCCCCAACCAGGAACGCCGTGCAGACGCGAGGCACGCGGACCTGCCAGAAGATGGTGTGGACGTTGCCAGGCAAGTCCCTGGCGCCACGCAAGACGGCGAACGGTATCGCTTCCATACCAGCAAAGGGGCAGAGCAACAGGCAGGCAAGGGAGCCCAGCGCCAGGACGGAAAGGACCAAGAAAACTCGTTTCGGACAGCCAGTCATTGGGCATCCTCCGGGATCACGAGTCGCTGTCCAGTCTTGGGATGGGGAACGAACAGGAAACTCTGGTCGAACAGATCCAGGAGCACCTTCTCTTGCATCAGATCGGCGGGAGGACCGTGGAACACGGCACGACCGTCACGCAAGGCCAGGATCTCGTCGCTGGTCATGGCAGCGGCGTTGATGTCATGGGTGACCGACAGGATCGTCACATTGGTCTCGCGATGGAGCCGGGCAAGCAGCTTGAGGATGTCCTGTTGATGGTGGGGATCCAGGAACGTGGTTGGTTCGTCGAGCAGCAGAAGCCTGGGTTCCGAAACCAGCGCGCGGGCAATCAGCACCCGTTGCCGTTCGCCCCCGCTCAAGGTGTAGCACGGGCGCTCCGCCAACTCGCTGGCGCCAGCCATGGCCAGGGCGTTTCGCACTGCCTCCTCGTCTGCCTCCGTGGTCGGCGTGAAGGGGCTCAGATGCGGGTACCGCCCCAGCATCGCGAACTCGAATACAGTGAAGGGAATATCATCCGTACCTCCCTGGGGTACGTAGCCAATCTCCCGCGCCAGTTTTGGCTGGGAATACGCCGCCAGCGGTCTCCCATGCACCTGGATCTCGCCGCCCGCGGCCAGCAAGATGCGATTGAGGCACTTCAGAAAGGTGCTCTTGCCCGCGCCGTTCGGACCGACGATCGAGACGTAGCGACCCGCCTCCACACGCAGAGAAACCCCGTGCAGGATCGTCGTGCCATCCACCCGGTAGGTGAGGTCCCTGACATCGAGAGCTGGCGCGGCCGCGGTCATCGCTCCCCCCCCGGCGGCGGGGCCGCCTCCCAGTCCACTTCGGGATGGAGCACGCGGGCAAGGCGTTCGAGGGTGAGGACGAAGCGGGGACCAGGGATGATCGCAAAGTCATCCAGGAACAGGTGGACCCGGCCCTCTCTGACCGCCTTCACGCCCGCCAACGGGCGCCAAACCTGCATGGCCTTCTGGCGATCGGGTGGTGCCCCGTTCATGTCCCCAAGCATCTCCACGATCACCTCGGGGTTGATCTTCAGTATGCCCTCGGCGGATACTCGGGGAGAGGGCATGGTGTCCAGGAATGCGTTCTCCCCGCCAGCTGCGTTGAGCAGCTCGTCGTACCACCCTCCCCGGCCAGCGATGTAGATGCTGCCCATGGTCTTCGCCTCCACATCCCGCCCCATCACAATCATGACCTTGGGGCGAGTTCCCGAGGGGATCTGTTCGGCGACTCTGGCCATCCGTCGCCGCAGGTCTGCGATGAGGGCCGCCGCCCGTTCGGGCACCCCTCCGTGTTCCCCCAGTGTCTGAATGGACGCCAGAATGCCGGGGATCGTCTTGTGCGACACAGTCAGTGTGCGGATCCCCCGCTCCGCAAGGTATGCCCGCGTCTTCTCGTGCTCTGGCATGGTCACCACCAGATCCGGCTCCAAGCCAAGGATCGCCTCGTAGTTGGGGTCGAAATAGCCTCCCACATCCTGCTTTCCCTTCGCTTCCTTCGGGTAGTCGCAATAGCGGGTGACGCCCACCACGGCATCCCCCAATCCCAAGGCAAAGAGCGTTTCGGTGATGCTCGGAGCCAAGGAGATGATCCGCTGGTAGTGCGCCTTCGCCGCGGGCACCGGCTTGGACGCGATCCTGTTCACCTGCCGCAGCGCGAAGCTCAGCGCAAACAGCAGCGCCACGCCCGCGATGATGAACCACCAGCGCCGGTTCTGTTGTATCCGCTCCGTTGCCATATCCCGAACCTGTCTGCGTAAACTGGGAGGCCGCGGTCCCCGGTGGCAGAGACTGCGGCCTTTGCGTGGTCCTGCCCGCCGTGGCGAGCACCAAGTCCGGGCCGGCCGTCTCTAGCGCGAAGAGGACCGTATGTCAGGGTGTTCTGACTTGCGGGTCGCGAACTCGTGGGAGTTCGGACCCGTGCACAGCGGCGCGACCGTTCCGGATTCTAACCGGATTCCCCTGTCAGGGCACGTAGCATACCCCGACCCCAAGCTTGTGCAAGACTGCCGCCTCAACCGGGGAACTGACTCAGTCACGGGTGGAGTCAAGCGGTGGGGCGAGGGCGGCGGCGGCTGCCCCGTTTCCGCGAGCCCCCCCCTTGCGGGGTGGTGAGCTGAAGTAGACCCCTCTAGGACAGCCATTGCCCCCCCTTCCTCCCGCGCCGGGCCAGCCGAAGCTGCCCGGCGCGGGGGGGAAGGAAGAGCGCGTCTAGACGAAGCCCAGGCTGGGGAAGCGGGGCTCACCACCCCGCAAGGGGGGTGGCCTCGCGCAAGACACCCATCGGGCCATGCCTGCCGGTCCGGACCTTGCCGTGCGTCCCACAGGGGAGTGGCCTGGCACCTCCACCCGTGACTTAGGCATTACCAACCGGGTCGGCGTCCTCCTCGTCCCGTAGCCTGTTGCCCGGGCTACTGCGGGGCGATGGTGGGCTTGTAGTCGGGGGCATTGACCATGCTGCGGGGCTTCAGGTAGGGGATGCAGGCGGGGCCGCAGTTGCAGATGAAATCGCTCGGCCCCTGGTCGAGGAGGGGTGCCATGTGGTCCCAAACGGCGACGCCCTCGGCACAAAGGGAGATGGGAGTCTCCGGGCTGAGACGCTTCACCTCGGCGGCGTAGTACTCGTAGACCTCGATGCGGAAGGGCACGGGAATGGTCTTGTACTCGTCCGCGATGCCGTGTTCGGCCTCGTGGCGCTCCATCATCTGGATGAACTCGGGATCGAACAGCTCCTGGTCAAACATGCTCTTCAGTTCCGCCGTGTTGCGGAAGAAGAGCATCTCCATGCTCAGATTGTCGGGCTTGACCACGGCGAACATCTTCTCGAGCATCGCCGTGGCCTCCTGCCGCCAGTTCTTCACCGGGACGATGGGTTTGAACTTGAAGCGCACGGGATAGCCGGCAGCCTGGCACTTGCGCGCGGCCTCGATCCGTTCCTCGGTCGTTGCCGTGTCCACCTCGATACGGCGACTGACCGTCGGTGTGGCCAGCGTCCAGAGCATGATCGTGTGACCGCGATGTTCCAGGTCGAGCAGGAAGTCCACATTGTCGCTCTTGCTGAAGAGGATCAGGTAGCGGTCATCCATCTCGGCAAAGTGTTCGACCAAGTCGCGGCAGATGCCGTACTCGGGTTCGAGAATGAGACAGTCGGTCTCCACATCGAAGCGGATGACCTTCTGCCAGGGATTGTCGGCAAGCAGTTGGTCCACGCGTTCCAGCCATTCCTCCACATCGAGCATGATGGTGGAGACCCTGCCGCGTTGGCAGTACTGGCACTTGTGGAAGCACCCCCAGCCCGTATGCAGGTCGGGCAGCGCCCAACAGACCGTATCG
>JABGQJ010001479.1 GCA_018648945.1 Victivallales bacterium | reverse complement strand
CATTGATAACCATGTTGCTGGCCACCTGTTTCATCTGCTCCCCGTCAAAATTGACCGGCCAGAGGGTGTCGGGCAGGGCGATATCCCCCTTTACATTTGAACCGGAAAGAGAAATTTTCACGCAGTCCCGGATCGGCTCCACAACGGAACCGGTCTCCCTGACCGGGCTGCCGCCGCCGGCAAATGTCAGAAACTGCCTGGATAATGATTTTGCCTCAAGAGACGCCTTCATGGCCTCTGAAAGGACGTCTTCTATTTCAGAGCCAGGCGCCACATACATTTTTGCGAGATCGATATTTCCCAGAATCACCGCCAGGAGGTTGTTGAAGTCATGGGCGATGCCTCCGGCAAGGACGCCGAGGGATTCAAGCTTTTTGCTTTGCTGGAGCCGGTCCCGCAGCTTTTCCTTTTTCTTCTTTTCGTATATCCGGTTGACGATACGTCCCACTCGATCCGCAACATCATGGATCAGGGCTTTTTCTTCTCCTGAAAAAGGGACCTCGCCGGGGGCTGACAGCTCTTCAAAGCAATACACTTCCAGGGACCCCACCGGTTTGTCTTTAACCGTAATGGATCGGATCAGTTTCCATTCGGTTTCTTTGAAATTCTCCGTTGTGTATTCTTTTCCTTCCATTTGAATTCGTGAAGAGGATCGGCAATTTAACGACAATGGCAT
>JABGQJ010001478.1 GCA_018648945.1 Victivallales bacterium | reverse complement strand
GTGCAATCAACTCCGGCGCCTGATCCGGGTTATCCCGCAGCAACCGGGTCGCTGTAGTCTGTACTGCCGGCAACAATGCCCTGTCTCGGGCAAGATCCGCGACCCGGAACTGCGGCACGCCGCTCTGGCGCGTGCCCAGTAGTTCACCAGGGCCACGCAGTTCAAGATCTTTCTGGGCAATCGCAAAACCATCGGTGGTCTGGCGCAAAGCAGCCAAACGCTCCCGCGCCAGCGCGCCCAGCGGCGGCTGGTACATCAGCACGCACGTCGACTGGCGATCCCCGCGGCCCACCCGACCGCGCAGCTGATGCAGTTGTGACAGGCCCAGACGCTCCGCGTTCTCAATGACCATTACAGAAGCCTCGGGTACGTCGACCCCCACCTCGATGACGGTGGTCGCCACCAACACATCTGTACGGCCACAACGAAAATCATTCATCGTGGCTTCTTTTTCTGCTGAGGGGGTGCGGCCATGCAACAAGGCAATCACCAAGCCCGGCAGTTCGGCGCGCAACGTTTCGGCACGACTGGTCGCCGCCTGTACCGCCAGCACCTCAGAATCCTCCACCAGCGGGCAGACCCAGTATGCCCGGTGGCCACGGGCGCAGGCTTCGCGGATACGATCCTGCACCTCTAAGCGTCGACTGTTCGGTAATGCCACTGTTTCCACTGGCTGTC
>JABGQJ010001477.1 GCA_018648945.1 Victivallales bacterium | reverse complement strand
TCCTGAATCGGGCCCCCTGGGAGTCCCCCAGTGGCAGTCAGATCGGCCAGCCTCGCTGACAGGATGCCTGCTGTAGCGGCATGATTCTGTCGCGAAACGGTGGATCCTGCGTTTCTGGACTTACGGCACTGATGACCGACATAGCCCTCGTCTCGCCCAAGTGGCGAGGCGGGGGCTTGTTGTGTTTGGGGGCAGCTCCCAGAGGCAGCAGACGGACCCAGGTCTACCAGACACATAGGAACTCAACCCACAGCAAGGAGACGCCAGATGGTTGTCACATTGACGAAGAAGCAGGTGAACGAGATCGCGAAAAGCCTCGGCGCGGTGATGCCCCGCAAAGCGAAGATTCCGGTTCTGGGGTATGTGCTGTTCGAGCCCGCAGAGGATGGATCGGTGCGCGTGACGGCGACGGATCTGGAGCAGACGCTGACGATGCGGCTGATTCCGGAGAAGCTGGAGGGGGCGGCAGGTCGCTTCCTGTTCCCGATGGCGGAGCTAAAGACGCTGGGGAAGTCTATGCCGAGAGGCGGGACGGTGACGCTGGAGCCAGTGTCGGAAGACAGCGTCGTCTGTAAGGTGGATGCCAACGGGCAACCGGTGTCGCGGACGGTTGCCACCATGCCGGTGGAGGAGTTCCCGGAAGTGACCGTGCAGGCCGAGATGACCGAATACGATCTC
>JABGQJ010001476.1 GCA_018648945.1 Victivallales bacterium | reverse complement strand
AAGTACGGAGTGAACTGGCAGGATCGGTTCGCCGGGCTGAGCCATCGGCGCCTGCGCAGCTGGGGCGTCAACACTATGGCCAACTGGTCCTCCGAGGCGATCTACCTCAAGCGCAAGACCCCTTACGTGGTCGCCGTGCATTTCGGCTCGCCCGACTTGCGCGCCTCGAAGGGGATGTGGAAGAAGTTCAGTGATGTCTTTGATCCGGGCTTCCGCGAGGGGCTGGCCAAACGCCTGGCGCGGGAGGCGGGGAAAAGCGCGGGGGATCCCTGGTGCATCGGCTACTTCGTTGACAACGAGCTTGGCTGGGGGAAGGACGTGTCGTTGGCTGTCGCGACGCTGTGCTGTCCTGCCGACCAACCGGCCAAACGGGCATTCGTCGCCGATCTGAAGGCGAAGTACCGGGAGATCGCCGCCCTGAACACGGCGTGGGGAACGTCTCATTCATCCTGGGAGGCCTTGCTCGCCGCGATGGGTGCCCCCGATGTGAAGAAGGCAGGCGGAGACCTCCGGGACTTCTACTCAAAGACCGCGGAAACCTATTTCCGGACCGTACGAGAGGAAGTGAAGCGCATTGCTCCGGAGCAGCTTTACCTGGGATGTCGGTTCTCCAATAGGAATGACCGAGCCGTTCGTGCAGCAGCTGTATACTGCGACGTGATCAGCTTCAACCGGTAC
>JABGQJ010001475.1 GCA_018648945.1 Victivallales bacterium | reverse complement strand
TCCCTTCGGGTGGCGACTTCCGGCTGGGCGATGATGATGTGGCGGGCATGTCTGACGTGCTTCTGTCGCAGGGGCGTAACCGACGCATTGGGTTCGTTTTTCAGCAGTTCAATCTGCTCCACGATCTGACCGTGCTGGAGAACATCGCTCTGGCCCGGGTCTACAGCGGCATGGATCGCCGAACGCGCCTGGAGAAGGCGAGAGAGTACGCCGATCTACTTGGTCTCGGGCATCGCCTGGGGCACAAGCCGAGCGAACTCTCAGGTGGGCAGGCCCAGCGCGTGGCCATCGCCCGGGCCTTGGTCAACGAGCCTGATATCATCCTGGCCGACGAACCCACGGGGAATCTGGACTCCCGCACGGGAGGGGAGATCATGGATGTTCTCTATGGTCTGCATGACCGGGGCTATACGGTGATCATGGTGACGCACGATCCCAAGTTTGCGGAGGGTGGAACGCGGCGGATTTTGCTGCAGGACGGCTGCGTTGTCGAAGACGTCTCCGGGGAACGCGCCATGTCCGAGTCTGTTGCTGCTGAACACAGCCGGGGGGCGACCGTGGCAGCGGGGATGAGCATCTTTGATCTCTTGCGGATCGGGGTCCGCGAAGGTCTGCTGGCCCACAAGATGCGTACCGCATTGACCATGCTGGGCATCGTCATCGCCGTGGCTGGTGTGA
>JABGQJ010001474.1 GCA_018648945.1 Victivallales bacterium | reverse complement strand
ACTTCCACAAGCTCACGCGCAACCTCGAACTCAACCAAGTGTATTCGTCATACCGGCTTCAGGGAGATCTTGTGCGATCCTTTGCCCAACCCGGCGCGTTTACCGGCGAGTGGGCCAACTCGGTCGCGGACAAGGAAGACGGCTATTCGGCGATCGGTTGGCACAACCTGTTCCGTGGCCACAACTCGGTTTGGTGGTGGATGTCCTGGGGCTGCGGCAACACGCCGTTCAACCCGGATGGCACGGTGTCAAAGTTGGGGCAGTGGTTCTTCGCGGGCACCGCCGACCTGCGGGGGGGAATTGGCAAGCTGCTCTTGCACGGGAAGCGCGACAACTCGGGCATCGGTATCCTCTACTCGCAGGCAGACATGTGCGCCGCCGAACTCTCGGAGAAGCTCGCCCCCAAGGCAGCGTTCGCCGGAGAAGACGCGTGGATGAACGATCTCGGGGATCTCTCCCTTGCTCTTGAGGACCTAGGCTACCAGTACCGTTTCGTGGCAGGTGCGGAGATCGAGTCTGACCCACAGTGCCTGACGGGATTGAACGCACTGTTTCTGCCCTTGGCCACCTGCATGTCGGACTCGCAGGCGGAAGCGATCCGCGCGTTCGTCAAGCGTGGCGGGCTGCTGATCGCTGACGGTCGGGTCGGGATGCTGACCGGGAACGGCATCGTGCGCGCC
>JABGQJ010001473.1 GCA_018648945.1 Victivallales bacterium | reverse complement strand
AGCAGAATCTTGATTTAAAAGGAGCCATGGCCGTAGCACGTGAAATGATGGACCCTGATTTTGGTCATGTATTTATCTATGAACATTGTCTGCCTTTTGACGTGACCCGGGCTAATGATGAAGCCAGGGGTGTTGTCGATCCGCAGATCTGGACAGCTGAACGTGACCAGGAAATGTGGCATGGATTGCAACAGGAACAGCCTAAGTAGATTTAAAGTTTAAAGAATTTCACCACGAAGGCACGAAGTACACGAAGGAAAAATTAATAGAAAAAATTAACTCCTTCGTGATCTTCGTGCCTTCGTGGTGAGAAGGTTTCTAAAATGTTCGTGTGAAATCAAAAAATAACTCAAGGTAAATTACATGTTTATAACCTATACGAATCCAGTTTATGAATATAAAAAATCACCCGATCAGAGTGCAACTGAGATTGTTCATCATCCTGTAATTGTTGTTGGTGCCGGTCCGGTTGGTATGGGTGCAGCATTGGATCTCGGGCAGTATGGCAATGATGTGCTGGTGCTTGATGATAATAATACCGTCAGTGTCGGGTCTCGAGCTGTGTGTTATTCAAAACGTGCACTGGAAGTACTGGATCGGCTCGGTTGTGCTGAGCGTATGATTGAGAAAGGGGTTACCTGGAATGTCGGAAAAATATTCTTTCGTGATGAACTGGTGAC
>JABGQJ010001472.1 GCA_018648945.1 Victivallales bacterium | reverse complement strand
ATGCCCTTTTCAGCCGCTTGGATCGTGACGGCAACGGGACGATCACGGAGCTCGAAGTCCCGGAGAAGGACCGCAGCAACTTCGGCCGTGTTGACGCCGACCTCGACGGAGAAATCGACAAGAAGGAGTTCGTGGATCTCGCGTCGTCTCTTCTTGGTCTGTCGGGTGAACCCTGATCGACAGTGAGTTTTCGCGTTCGCGCACTCCCCCAGATGGGAGGGCCTCTGCGGTGAGCCCTTCCGAACACAGATGCAGACGCTCTCCGGCTGTTGCGTCTACATTCGCGGTTCCTCTGAATGCTCGTTTTCCCCAACAACTCCACCCGCACCATTCCGCGCTGCTGCCAACGCGGCTGCGACACCGGCCGGTCCACCAACGCAGATAGGGATCTGCCGAGCTTTTTGCAGCCTTCGAATCTGTGTTTTTGGATCCCCAAAGGCGCTGTTTTGAACACGGATATGGTGTCTGTGACGGCCAGGATGGATGGCGGACGACGACAGGCCACGTGCCGGCGTCAACGTCTGGCCCTCACCTCAAAGAATCACGCCTTGTCGGCGGAGCAGGTCTCGCAACAACTCGGCGGGCAATTCTCGCGGAGTCAGTCCTTCCCGAACGCTCAGAGCGGCTGCCGTGCCGGCCGCCTGTCCCATGGCCATGCAGGCTGGGATCATGCGAGCAGAGG
>JABGQJ010001471.1 GCA_018648945.1 Victivallales bacterium | reverse complement strand
CGAGGCCCAACGCTGGGGCGTGGAGGGCTTTGTCAGCCAGAGTCCGCTGCTGCGGGAGATTTTGCAGAAGATCAAGATGCTGGAGCACGCCGACTCGGTATCGGTGCTGGTCACCGGCGAGAGCGGCACGGGCAAGGAGCTGATCGCCCGCGCCGTGCACGCCAATTCGGCGCGGGCGGCCGGTCCCTTTCTGCCGATCAACTGCGCCACCGTGCCGCGCGAGATGGCCGAGTCGCTGGTCTTCGGCCACAAAAAAGGCGCCTTCACCGGGGCCGATGCCGATCAGGCCGGGTACTTTGATCTGGCCGACGGGGGCACGCTGTTCCTCGACGAGGTCGGCGATATGCCCCACGACCTGCAGGTCAAGCTGCTGCGCGTGCTCGAAGATGGCCAGGTCAGGTCGCTCGGCGCCCAGGAGAGCCGCCCGGTCGATGTGCGCGTGGTGGCGGCCACCAACGCCGATCTGCAGCGCCGCATCCAGGAGACCGCCTTCCGCCAGGACCTCTACTTCCGCATCGCCCGCTTCACCGTCACCGCCCCGCCCCTGCGCCAGCGCCGCGAGGATATTCCCCTGCTGACCCGGCACTTCCTCCAGATCCTGGCCGCCGAAATGGGCCGAGAAGCGCCGGATCTGAGCCCACAAGCCCTCGCCAGACTGCAGGACTACCCCTTTCCCGGCAAC
>JABGQJ010001470.1 GCA_018648945.1 Victivallales bacterium | reverse complement strand
AGGTGCCTCGGCAGTGTGGCCCGGCTCCACGTCAAAGCGTGGCCGTCCGTCCAGGGTCGTTCCGAATGCCTCGCTATGGGATCGGCTCTGGTCGACCCACCCGTCGAACTCGTTTGCCAGCGAGGCCAACTTCTCCGGCGGTACAGCGTCCTCCAGGAAGAGATACCCGTCTCTCCAGAAGGTGTCGATCTGGTCCTTGTTCAGTACGTCCACTGAAGGCCCTCCTTGCGACGTGTCCTTCGCGTCAACAGAGGCGGCAGGCTACCTGTCACCAACTTGGGCAGACAAGGGCAGACGTCAGCTAGGTCTCGAGGGCCTGTTCGAGGTCGGCGATGATGTCGGCGGGATCCTCGAGGCCCACCGAAATTCGAATAAGGCCGTCGGTGATCCCGGAGACGGCCCGCTCTTCAGCCGGAACAACCGCATGGGTCATCGAGGCGGGGTGCTCGATCAGGGTGTCCACGTTGCCGAGGCTGACCGCCAGCGAGCAGAGCGTCAACTGGTCCAGGAACCGTGTGGCGGCGTCATACGAGCCCATGTCGAAGGCGACAAGGGCACCGAAACCGTCCATCTGCCGACACGCCAGGTCATGTTGTGGGTGGCTGGGCAGACCGGGGTAGGAGGTGGCAGCGACCGCCGGATGCTCTTCGAGAAACTCCGCAACGGCCATTCCGTTGGCACA
>JABGQJ010000147.1 GCA_018648945.1 Victivallales bacterium | reverse complement strand
AGGTGCAGGACCATCGGGGCGTACTGGAATACCGCGTCTGTGCCGACCACTTCGAACTCTGGCACGTGGACGTGTGCGCCCGGACCGAGACGCGACTGGCCCATCACCACTACGGGCGTTAGGCCGGGAGATCCGCCGCCTTCAATCCAGGCGACGCTGCGGCTCCACCGCGAACTCGCGCAGCCGATCCGGCGCAGTCAAGGGGGCCCTTTGGTATCGCGCCATTCACGCTCTGGGACCAAAAGAGCCCGTCCCCTTCGCCCTCTACGCAAGCGCCTGGCCAAGGGAACGCCACCCGGTTCGCCCGATACCCCGCCTCTCTTCGCCTACCGCCGCCTTGATCCCAGGCTCTGACGGGAGGAGTCAGCCATCCTGGGACGCGGGCCCAGCCCCGGACCCCGCCGGGGAGACGCGTCTCCCCGGACCCCTCGGTATGGCTTGGCGATACGGACCGGCTTTGCCGACCCGTTCCGCCAAGCGGATGCCGTTGCTGACGCACCGCTGCGGAGTGGGCAGCAGGGCTTGGTCATCCGTGCGCCGCAATGGCGCCGCATGGATGCTGGGGCAGTGGCAGCGCTTCTTCAGCCCGATTCGTCCCATCCGACTGATTCGCCCGATGGAGGAGTGCCTCAACTTCCTCTCTACCTGCTGCTCACCAGCCCCTCCCCCGTTCTGCATTCTGCATGGCCCACACCGGCCAAGGACAACTCCACGTCTGCCGCAAAACCGGCCTCAGTTACTGCGGGGACCGTAGAAGGTCTCCATCAGGCGGAGTTGGGGGGGTGGGAGATCCTGCCCGGCCAGGAACCGTTCGACCAACTCGGCGGCTTGTTCTGGATCGCCATTGGGGAGCCAGTAGATGGTCTTGCCTTCGCGCTCCATCTTGCGGGCCCAGATGTCCTGGGACTTGCAGAACTGCCGGATCTTGGTGAACAGCGCCTCCCGCATCTCTTCACGCGACAGCTCGCCGCGCAGGTAGCGGGAGACGTAGCGGTACTCCAGGCCGAGGTCGTCCAACCACTCCCAGGGAGCGCCCGACTCGTGCAAGGCAGCGACTTCCTCGATCAGTCCGGCGTTGAGCCGGGCATCCAGCCGCTGCTCGATGCGTCGATGGACCTCCTGCCGCGGGTAGTAGGGCGCAAGCAGGAGGGGATCGAGGGTCAGCGAGGGAGTCTGGTCGGCCTCGGTGCGGGTCCGGGCGATCTCGACGGCGCGGACGATGCGCTTGCGCTGGGTCTTGTCGGTTCGCTCGTACAGATCGGGAGCTTCGCTGCGCAGGAGGTCCAGCAACTGCTCCTCGGAGAGCGCCGCGAGTTCCTGGCGCAGGGCGGGGTCGGGGGCGCCGCCGGCCAACTCGTATTCGTCCAGCAAGGCGTTCAGGTAGAGCGCCGTGCCGCCTGCGATGATGGGCAGGAGGCCCCGGGCGGCGATGTCCCGGACCGCCTTGCGGGCCAGTTCCAGATAGTGGAAGAGGTGGCAGACTTCACCGGGATCACAGATATCGATCAGGTGATAGGGTACGGCCTCGCTGCCGAAACCGTAGTCCACCAGGTCTTTGCCCGTTCCCACGTCCAAGCCCCGATAGACTTGGCGCGAGTCGGCACTGACCACTTCGCCCTGGAACCGGCGAGCCAGTTGGACGGCAAGCTGGGTCTTGCCCGTGGCAGTAGGCCCGAGAACGGCGAGGCAACGGATGGGACTGGGAGCAGCCACGGCCACCTACCGCTCCTTGGCAGCCAGCTTGGCCATGCGGTCGGCCGCTGCCTGCGGGGTCAGCGTGTCCGCGAAGATGCCTTGGGTGGTCTTCTTGTGCTCTTCGGCAAGTCGGGGGCGCAGGTACTGGTCGTAGTAGGGCTGGAGATAGGCCGCCTTGCTCAGCAGAGCCTGCGCTTGGCGCGTGGGTTCGGGGAGCTTGAAGGCCTGCTTCTCGCTGGTCTTGAGGGCGGGGATCCGGCCAATTTCGCACCAACCATCGACCACTTCCGCCGCCGTCAGATAGCGCAGCAGCTCAGTGGCCAGTTCCGGATGCTTGCAGGAGGAGGAAACGGCGAAGGCGCAGTTCACGCCGCCCACCACGGTGCTTGCATCGCCCTTGCCGCCGGCGACCGATGGGAAAGGCACGCAGGCCAGCTTGTCCATGAATTCCGGCACTTCGGTCTTGACGCGGGCCACCAGCCAGGTGCCCATCAGATACATGGCGGCCTCATCGTTGAGGAAACGCGTCCGGGCGGCCGCATCGTCCAACCCGTTGAAGCCACTCGGGAACGCTCCCGCATCGACCAGGCGGCGCAGATTCTCGCCTGCCGTGACGAACGACCGGTCATCCAGCGTGGCCCCCGGGCGCCCCACCGCCGCATCGAGAAAGAGCTTCGTGCCGCCTTGGCGGGCGGCGAGGTTGACGAAGTAGAAGGCCCCCGGCCAGACCTTCTGGTTGCCGAGCGCAAGCGGGGTCACGTCCGCCTGTCTGAGCTTCTTGCAGGCGGCCAGCAGCTCGACGAAGGTCGCCGGGGGGGTGACGCCCTGCTTGGCCAACAGCTCGCGGTTGTACCAGAGCGGCACGACCGCGAGGTCGAGCGGGACCGCATACGCGCTGCCATCGCTCGAACAGATGGCCAGCGCCTGTTCAATAAAGCGTTTGTGCCATCCGTCCTTCGACAAAGCCTGATCCAGCTTGACGACACGGCCCGCACGCGCGAACTCTGCCAACATGCCGCCGCCCCACGTGAAGAACACGTCCGGCGCGGTGTTCGAGGCCACCTCCACCGGGAGTTTGTCTTTGTAGGCATCATTCGCGAAGGTTTGGGTCTCCACCGTAACCCCGGGATGCGCCGCCTCGAACCGCTTCACGGCCGCCTCCAGGACTTCCTTCGGTCCCTCATAGTTCATGATATGCCAGAACGTCAGTTTGATGTTTCCGTCGTCCTCGGCCGGCTTCCTGCAGCCGGTGAGCAGTGCCGCGACCAGAACGAGTGAGGCAAGTAACGTGCGGAACATATCGGGACCTCGCTGTGAAGATGGGGTCTCTGGGTCCCCGTTGCCGGGGAGAGGGGATGTGGGTTCCAGGCCTACCATAACGGGACA
The DNA here is from genome assembly GCA_018648945.1 of Victivallales bacterium. The sequence goes on along the minus strand of JABGQJ010000147.1, from coordinate 10,359 downwards.
TGGGCGGGCGAACAATGCCTGTGAGCATGTCGATACGCTTGACATGCCCCCGCCGCACTGGATGTTATGTCTTCCCGTTCGGCGCGGACTTGGGCCAGGGGGGGATGATGTATCCCTCGGTGAGGCCGCCGGGTCGAGAACGCGTAGGGCAGCAAAGGGTGTTGATGGCATGATTCTCCGGGCCGCGAAACGGGCGGCAATCCTCATTCTCATAGCGGCGGGCGCCTTGCGCGCCGCGCCAGCCTGGCAAGTGCCGGGGGCAACCGTTCGCTTGCGGGCGCTGAGTTCGTCCCACTTCCCCCACTTGGCCCGCATCGATCTGCCCGAAGCCCTGCGCGGGGAGACAAAGGAAGTTCGCGCGATGTTGCCGGGCGGGCGGGCGCTGGGTGCCCGGCTGATCCGGATGGGGGATGTGCCCGTGGCGGTCGAGGTCGCCGTGCCCACGCTGCGCTCTGCCAGTACTAAGAACACGGCGACCGACTCCGCAGCCCCGATCGAGGTCTACCTTCTGAACGGGTCGCTCAAGACCCCGCCCGCTCTTGACACAGCCCAGCGCACCCCGGCTCTGCTACACCGCTCCGTACGCTCCACACGCTCGCTGACCACGCGCCCCTTCACTCCCGAAGAGGCGATTCGCCTGGTCGGGGCCGCCCCGGTTCTGCGCCGCAAGCGATCGAGCCTCAGGAACCGTGCGCGCACGTACTTCTACTGGGCATGGGATGCAGTGGGGATCGGGCAGACCCTGCAGCGAAGCAGATGGGCCGATCCCGGCGAGCGCAAGGTGGCGGTGATCCATTGGGCGACCGATCTGCGGATCGAGAACCCGCGCGCGGTCGCGTTTGGGGCGAATCAGAGAAATGTCGCGTGGTTCGTCTACGTCGATGGCAAGCCGGTCGCGGACTGGCACAACAGCTCAGGCACCCCCCCCAACCCATATACGGGCCCGGTCGTGGAGTTGGCTACCGGGTTCCATCTTCTGGAGTACATCGTCGTGCAGCAGCATGACGAGCCCATTCCCCAGATCTTCTGGCGAGACCGAGGAAGCAAGGAGGCCAGCCCCGTCCCCACAGAACTCCAGCATTCCGTTCGTTTGCCCACAACCGTCCTGGTGGAACGCCAGAACGGAGAAGCCGGGGGCTTCACCTTCGCTCGGGCCGAGCAACGCCTGCGCGCCTATGGCCAGGATCAGTTCCTTGATGCCTTGCTCGGCGCGCCCAAGGTTTCAGGCAAGGTCCTGGATGCGGCGCAATGGGCAAGCAAGAGCTCTGGGGATCGCGAGGTGTTCGTGCCGATTCCCGCCCTGCCCCCGATCCGCGTTCCCTTCGGGAAGGAGACGCTGCTCTTTCCCTCTCGCCACGTCTGGTTGCCTCCGACTACGTTCGAGGTGGATGTACGCATACAGGAGGCGCAGGCCGTGCTCTCAAGCGGTCAGCCCTTCGAAGCCAAGGTGGACCTGGACCGTCTCGACCACATCTCCTCCGAGATCGCCAGTCGCCTCCGGCTCCACTGGCTGCTGCGCGATGCCAAGGGGAGCACGCTCCGCTCCGGCGAGGTCGTATGCAAGGCTGACCGCAAGGGCGCGGAGACGGCTCTCTCCATCGCGATCGAGGCCACTGCCCGAAGCCTGGAACTGCGGGTGATGCTGGACGGTCACGAAGTGGCACGGCGGCGGACCTTGCGCATTCTGCGGCCGGCCGACAGCCTGGTTGGTCTGCGTGCCGTGGGGCGGTCTCTCTTCGTGGACCGCGAACGGGCTCTGCTTGTCTGCAACCCGCTGGCGGCGCTTCGCCCCTTGCCGCCGACAGGCCGGAAAGGCACCCCCCATCTGGTGATTCTGGACGACTTCTGGGCCACCGTTTCCGGGCCAGAAGCCGACGTGCGTCCGGAGACCGTACTGGGAGAACAGCTCCCCTACGCCGTGTCCCGCCTGGCCGTCCCGCGCGGTCGGGCCGCAGGCGCTGCGGGGGATCTCCGCAAATTCGGGCTCCTGCCCGCCCTGGCCGAACGGCGTGCGGATGCGACGCTGTTCGCGCTTGGCTGGGAAGATCTTCAGGTGGGCGCCAGCGCGCGCGATCTCTGCCGTCATCTGCTCTTCCTCGTCCAGGCGGCCCATGCGCACGGAACCCGCCCATATCTTATGGCGTTGCCGAGCCTCCCCGATGCCGCCCCCGCTACCACGCGTGAGGCTGCGCTTCTGGTGAAGGGGCTGGGCTTCCAGCTCGGGGTCCCCGTGGTGGATGCGTTCTCGGCCGAGCGACGCGGCACCTTCGATTCAGGCCTGTTTTCCCAATACTTCACTGCGGCCCAAGGCGCGGTAACCCTGTCGACCCCTAACAATGCCGGACGCCAACGCCTCTGCGAACTGGTCCGGCAGGTACTTCGCCCATGAGCACCTTCAATGCCACCGAGTACACCTGCGACGACCCCTATGGGCCGCGTGGATTCCCGCAGGCCACGATCGTGCTCGTGCGCTGGCAGCGGATCGCCATGTGGTCGCTGCTGGCCGGCGTCGTGATCTGGGGCGTGCTCGACTGGCGGCAGGAACTGCTGGTGATCAACGCGGTATTCACGCTGTTCTTCCTGGCCTCGACCCTCTACCGCGTCATGCTGATCGACGCGTCTCTGCGCCGAACCCGGGAGATCAAACTGAAGCCCGAGGATTTGGTGGAGCCGCCGAACGGCAAGGAATGGCCTCGCTACGTCGTGATCCTGCCCATGTACCACGAGGGCGATGTGGTCGCCAAGCTGGTCGCCGGACTGCGCAAGCTGGACTACCCGATCGACCGGCTGGAGATCCGCCTGTTGATCGAGGAGGACGACATGGAGACGATGACCGCTGCCAAGGCGCTGAACCTGGAGCCGCCCTTCGTCATCACCCCGATCCCCGTTTCCCACCCACGCACCAAACCCAAGGCGTGCAACGTGGCCATCCAGGAGGGTGACTTCGACTACCTGGTGATCTACGATGCCGAGGACCAGCCCGAGCCCGACCAGCTCAAGAAGGCGGCCGTCGCCTTCCACCGCTGCCCCGACAACGTGGCCAGCATCCAGGGCAAGCTCTGTTTCTACAACTCCGGCAAGAACCTGCTGACCCGCCTTTTCACCGCTGAATATTCCACCTGGTTTGGCCTCTGTCTGCCCGGCTTGGACGCCTACGAGGCACCCATTCCACTGGGTGGCACCTCCAACCACTTCCGTTGGGACGTCCTGCGCGAAGTCGGCGGCTGGGACGAGTTCAACGTGACCGAGGACTGCGATCTTGGCCTGCGGCTCTTCGTGCGCGGCTGGCGCACCCGGGTATTGGACTCCACCACCTGGGAACAAGCCTGCCCCACGATCCGCTTCTGGGTGCCGCAGCGATCCCGGTGGGTGAAGGGGTATATGCAGACCTACTTGGTCCACACCCGCGATCTCTGGGGGCTGACCAAGCAACTCGGCTTCCGCAACAGCCTGCACTTCCACCTGCTGATCGGTGGCTCCGTGTTCAGCCAACTGATCTGCCCCTTCTACTGGCTGTTGGTGCTGATGTGGTTGGTGTTCCGCCCAATCGGGCTCTCGCAGTTCTTCCCCGGTCCCATCTTCGCGATGGGGGCGCTCTGTCTATTCGTGGGCAACTTCTTCTTTGCCTACACCAGTGGCATCGCCTGCATCCGGCGGGGCATGGGCCATCTGGCCAAGTACGCCTTGTTGATGCCCTTTTATTGGATCATGCTTAGCGCGGGGGCCTGGAAGGGCTTCCTCCAGCTGATCACGAAGCCGCACCACTGGGAAAAGACCAAACACTTCGCCGAGTAAAGGCCCCCCTGGCGTGACTACCCCTGAAAACCAACCCACCCGCAAACCCTGGCTCTGGCTGCTCGCGGTCGCCGCCCTGGTTGTCCTACGGCTGGCCTTTCCTTTCCGCGGCAGCGACACCATGCTGGCCCATTCCGCCGTGGTGGACTCCCTGATGAACGGGCACAACTGGGGTCGGCAAGCGTTGGTGGGGACGCTCGAGTACCCCCTGTTGCCTACCCTCGCGCTGCTGGCTTCGCGCGTGTTCTGCGCTCCCTTTGGCCTGAATCCGGGCTTCTTGCTGGCCGCCATCTGCCAGGTCTGGGGAGCCGTCTACGTCTTCCGTCTCGCCAGCACCCCCAAGCGGAAGCTGGCAGTGGCCGTCGGCCTGGTCTACGCGGCAGCGGCTCATGAGCTGTTCGATGCGTTGGCGACGGCCGACCCGAATTGGGTTCTGGCCCCGTTGTTGGGGGCAGCAATCTACCACTTGGCCCTTTGGCATCGCGACCGCGAGCTGCGTGATGCGGTGCTGACGGCAGCGGACGTGGGTCTGCTGGCCTTTGCCGGACCGGGCGGCATTGCCCTTGGCTTCGCTGTCCTTGGCGGCATGGCGCGACACGTGTCCCTGACTGCGCGCGGCCCCAAGGAGGAACGCAACGGTCTGAAGTGGATGGTCTGGACGCCGTTCTGCTACTGCCTTGCGCTGCTTCTTCTGTGGAACTGGTTGGTCATGGATTCGCCCTTCTTCCTACTTGGGCGCCTGGGACAAGCCCTGCAAGGCCGGACGGCGACCCACCTGATCGAGGCTACGACCGGGGCCTTGGGCTTCGAGCTCGGCTGGTTCGTGGTGGCATCCATGCTCGCGGCCGGGCTGTGCCTGACTCCAGGACACCCTCTGCGAACCACGGCATCGTCCCTCACTCTGGGGCTGCTGGCGGTCGTGCTAGTCCGGACCGTATGTTCCGCGCTCCATCTCTACCCCGTGGGTTGCGGGATTCTGCTGGCCACCGGGTCGTTGTGCCTGGTGGGGCTCTCCCTCGTGGGGGCGGACTGGCAAGGGCACCGTCCGCGCATGCTGGCCGGGGTCGGCCTGCTCGTGGTGGGCTTCCTAGCCAGCCACCTGACGCCGGGCACAGGGCTGCGGGAAGAGGCCCGCTTTGCCGAAGGCGCCCCTCCTCCCGAAGAGATCGCCACCTACATCGACCAGTATTGGCCCAGTTCGCGCGTCGCCGTGTACGGCATGCGGACATCCGCCATCTACCACGACCCGCAGGAGAAGCGCTTCGTAGCTCGGGTCGATTTCCATGAGGGCGAGTTCCTCGAACAGGCGAGCGACGAGATTCTCCACCTGCTCGTTCCGCCAGACAACAACCACTACTACCCGCAAGGCGTCAGTCCCTTCAGTTCGATCGCCACCGAAGGTCACTCTCGGCTGCTGCTTGAGAAGACCTGGGCCTCCGGCTGGCAGCTTTGGCGTTGCGTCGTCTCCCCCGAGCGCCATTCGCCCCTGCAAGGGCTGTAGCCTCGCCCTCTCAACAGGAAGCCCTCCCATGGTACCCCCCGGCGCCACGCCTCCACTTGCCCCCTCCGGCCCCGTTCCCTCGCCCCGTCAGTGGCGCTGGCACCAGTTGGAGTTCTATGGCTTCCTCCATTTCACCACTAATACCTTCACCGACAAGGAATGGGGGTATGGCGACGAGTCGCCGGAGATCTTCAACCCCACCGACTTCGATGCCGACGCGGTAGTCACTGTGGCCCGCGAAGCAGGCATGCGCGGCCTGGTCCTCACCTGCAAGCACCACGACGGCTTCTGCCTTTGGCCCAGCGCCCACACCGAACACTCGGTCAAGAACAGTCCCTGGCGCAACGGCCGGGGCGATGTGGTCCGCGAGGTGGCCGACGCCTGCCAACGCCAGGGCTTGCTCTTCGGCATCTACCTCTCCCCCTGGGACCGCAACCACGCCGACTACGGCACGCCTGCGTATCTCGACTACTACCGGGCCCAGCTGCGCGAGCTGCTCACCAACTACGGCCCCATCTTCGAAGTCTGGCACGACGGGGCCAACGGCGGCGATGGCTACTACGGCGGTGCCGACGAGAAGCGGACGATCGACAAGTTCACCTACTACGATTGGGAGAACACCTGGGCCATCGTCCGCGAACTACAGCCCGACGCGGTGATCTTCACCGATGTGGGTCCCGATATCCGCTGGGTCGGCAACGAGTCCGGCACCGGCGGCGAAACCACTTGGCTGACGCTGAACACCGAGGGCTGGTGCCCCGGCTTCGCCGTTCAGCAGGAGCTGAACACTGGGCACGAGGACGGCGCTGTCTGGTTGCCGCCCGAGGTGGATGTCTCTATCCGCCCCGGCTGGTTCTACCACGCCCGCGAGGATGGCCGCGTGCGCACCGTCCGCAACCTGGTAGACATGTACTACCAATCCGTCGGGCGCAGCGGCTCCTGGCATCTCAACCTGCCGCCCGACCGTCGCGGCCACATTCACGAGACCGACGTCTCCCGCCTGCACACGCTCCGCCAGATCCTCGACCAGACCTTCGCCAACGACCTGACCGCCGCCGCCACCGCCACTGCCGATCAGATTCGCGGCGAGGCCTACGCCCCCGCAAACGTCCTGACCGACGACCCCGACACCTACTGGGCCACCGGTGACGATCTCCGCAGCGCCACCCTCGCCCTCGATCTGGGCGAACCCCGCACCTTCGACCAAGTCCTGATCCAGGAGCCCGTCCGGCTCGGCCAGCGCGTCCGCGCCTGGGCCTTTGATGCGCTGGTCGATGGCCAGTGGCAGGAAGTCGCCACCGCCACCACCATCGGCTACAAACGCCTGGCTCGCTTCAGCCCCGTCAGCGCCCAACACGTCCGTCTCCGGATTCTGGACGCCAAGGCCTGCCCGCTGATCTCCCGCATCGGCCTGTTCCTCGCCCCCCGTTTCGCTGCCGAACCCACCATCCACCGGGCCGCCGATGGCACCATGCGCTTTGAGGCGCCCGAGGAAGTCCTCGTGCGCTACACCCTCGATGGCACCGAGCCGACCACGGCCTCCCCCGTCTACGAAGCCCCGTTCGCTCTGCCCGATGGCGGCGTGGTCATGGCCAGCGTCCTGGCCGAGGACAACCCCGACGTGCTCGTGCCCGAAGGCCGGGCCACGGCGCGTGCGACCTTCGGGCTCGCCAAGTCTGCCTGGTCCGTGCTGGCTCCCCCCGCTGGGGCAGATGCCCTGATTGACGACGATCCGCAGACGATGTGGCATACTGCAGCGGGCGAATGGGATGTCTGCATTGACCTCGGCGAGACCGTCGCCGTGGGTGCGCTGGCCTACCTGCCACCCCAAGTGACCCGCAAAGCCGATGGCTTCGTGCAGGTCTGTCGCTGGTATGTATCTGCCACGCCCGACCAATGGGGCGAGCCAGTCGCCGAACTTCGCTGCGACAATGTGGTCAATAACCCCCTTGAGCAACGGGTGGCCATCGCCACCCAAGCAGGCCGCTACGTGCGGGTCGAAGTGTTGGCAACGACCAGCGACGCTCCGCAGGCCGTGTTTGGCGGCCTCAATGTGTACCGTGACGGAACCGCGTAGCCCCTTCTGGAGCCATCCATGATCTTCCACAGTCCAGCAACCGAGGCCGCCAGCGGCGGCATCCCCGAACGCTCCGGGACCCCCGTCGAGGCCCAGTGGAATCTGGCCGTGCTTTTCGCCGATGCCGACGCCTGGGAGGAGGCCTTCCAGACGCTCGAAGCGGCGGTGGCGCCCCTGGAGGCCATGAAGGGCACGCTCCACTCCGAGGAGAACGTCCTCGCGTTCCTCCGCAAGGACACCGAACTCGACCGATTGGCCGAGCGGATCTATGTCTACGCCCATCTGAAGGCCGACGAGGACACCCGAGACACCACGAACCAGGCACGGGAGAATCGCATCCGCGCCACCTTCGCCCAGCTCTCCGAGCGGCTGGCCTGGTCCCAGCCCGAATTGCTGGCCAACGACCTGGAAGTCCTGCAAGGTTGGGTGAAGTCGGACACGCTGAGCGAGTACCGCTATGCCCTGCAGTGCCTGATCCGACGCAAGGAACACACCCTCAGCCCCGCCGAGGAAGCGCTGCTTGCGGGGGCTGGCGTCATCTTCTCGGCCCCCGGCGAGGCCTACAATCTGTTGACCAATGCCGACCTCGCCTTCCCGTCGGTCGCCGATGCCGGAGGCGCAGAGCGGGAGCTGTCCCAGGGGCGCTTCCTGCGCTTCATGGAAGACCGCGACCGAGGCACCCGCCAACGCGCCTTCGAAGGCCTGTACGACACCTACAAGGGGGTGCTGAACACCGTCACCTGCACCCTTCGCACCCACGTCAAAATGCACAACTACCTGGCCCGGGTACGGCACTTCGATTCTGCCCTGGCCGGGGCTCTGCACCCGGACCAGGTGCCAGTGACGCTCTACGAGGCCCTGATCGCGGCCAATCACGAGGCCCTGCCCGCCTTCCATGCCTACCTCGATCTGCGTCGGCAGATGCTCGGGGTGGATACGCTCGACATGTTCGACATGTACGTGCCCATTGTTCCCGAGATCGAGGTGAAGGTCCCCTTCGAACAAGCCTGCGAATGGATCCTGGCGGCCTGCGCCCCCCTTGGCGAGGAGTATCTGGCCGTGCTGCGGACCGCCTTCGAGAAGGGCTGGATCGATCTCAACGAGAATCGCGGCAAGCGCTCCGGCGCCTACTCCAGCGGCTGTTACGACAGCCTGCCCTACATCCTGATGAACTACCAGGGCACGCTGAACGACGTCTTCACCCTCGCCCATGAACTGGGGCACTCCATGCACAGCTGGCTGGCCAACCATGCACAGCCACCGCAGACGGCCGGCTACCCCATCTTCATCGCCGAAATCGCCTCCACCGCCAACGAAGCCCTGCTGCTGGACTGGTTGTTGCGCGAGAAACGGGACGATGCGGCCTTCTCCGCCTACCTGCTGAACCACTACTGCGACGGCTTCCGGGGCACGGTCTACCGGCAGACCATGTTCGGGGAATTCGAGAAGATGGTCCCCGAGCTCGATGCGGCCGGCACTCCCCTCTCCCCAGACGGGCTCGGCGACCAGTATTACGAACTGAACGCCACCTACCATGGTCCCGCCGTGCAGGCCGACCGCCGGATCTCCTGGGAGTGGGCGCGCATCCCCCATTTCTACTACAACTTCTACGTCTACAAATACTCCACCAGTTTCTGTGCCTCCCAGATCTTCGCCGAACGTATTCTGGCGGGGGACACGGAGGCGAGGGATCGTCTGCTTGGTCTCCTGCGCGCCGGCGGCAGCGCCGATCCGCTGGACCTGGTGCGGGAAGCGGGCGTGGATCTCTGCGATCCGGAGACCTTCCGCCTGGCCTTCGCCCGCTTCGGGCGAACCGTCACTCAACTCGCCGAGCTGCTGCTTGGCTGAGCCCGCCGAGCCTTGCAAAGGGGCACGCGGTTTGCTAGAGTTCCGTTCGGCGACGGTTGCGTGCGCTTTCGGCAGTCTCTGCTGAGCGTGGCTGTCCAGTAGGTTTCCGCCGGAACTCGGAGTTGATGGGCCCCGAACAGCACGCCGAACTGGGCATGACTGCGGTACTCGGCGAGGGGGCGAACGGGCTCCCTCTGCCAGGGGTGCCGCTCACCCCCGAATTCCGGAATCTGCATCTTCCCGGGATGGAGTTTCTGTCGGTTCTGGGCAGAGGGGGTATGGGGGTTGTCTTCCTGGCTCGACAGGAGCGCCTGGACCGTCTGGTGGCGGTGAAAATGCTCGCCGTTGAGCTGGCCAGCAACCAGGCCTTCGTGAGCCGCCTGGAACGGGAGGCACTCACCCTGGCAACCCTGAACCACCCCAATGTGGTGGGTTGCCACGACATGATCAGTACCGAACAGGGGCGTTTCCTGGTCATGGAGTACGTGCCTGGACAGTTGAGTGTGGGCGGGCTTCTCCTGCGGTTCCACAAGCTCACGGAAGCCAGTGCCCTGCGCATCGCGGCCGATGTGGCCCTGGGCCTCGCCGGCGCACAGGAGAAAGGCATCACCCACCGAGACATCAAGCCGGACAACCTCCAGTTCCACTGGGATACCCGCATGCCGCCGCACAGCCCGGGCGATCTCTACCGCTTCCCGACCTCCCGGGTGATGATCTGTGATTTCGGCATCGCCCTCAGCGAACACACCCAGGACCGGCACGTGGGCAACGCGATCGGCAGCCCTCTCTACATGGCCCCCGAGCAATGCGCAACAGAGGGAGTCGTAGACCATCGCGCGGATATCTACGCGCTGGGCACCACTCTCTACCACATGCTGACCGGCGCCGTCCCCTTCGCAGGCAAGACGAGGGAGGAAACACTCGCGCTCAAGGCCGGCGCCGACATTCCCGATCCGCGCGAACGCGAGCGGGCGCTCTCGGAGCAGACAGCACGCATCGTCTGCCGCATGGGGCGATGGCAGCCTGGAGAGAGATACGACAGCTATGCCGAACTCACCGCCGACCTGGAGGCTGCTGCGCGCGCTGCCGATCCTGCCAGCTTCGGCTTGCGGGCCAGGATGCCCCGCACCGCGTTCCT